>NZ_JBHYHC010000003.1:11231-211304 GCF_042738955.1 Umezawaea sp. NPDC059074 | reverse complement strand
GGCCCTCCCCGAGGTCCGGGGAGGGCCCTGCCCGCGGTGCCGGCGTCAGCAGGACAAGTTGGCGCCCGTCGGGACGCCGAGGATTCCGGTGATCTGCGTGTACTTGTCGATCCGGCTCTGCACCTGGGCCGGGTTGCCGCCGCCGCACTCGATGGACCCGTTGATGCTGCGGATGGTCTCGCCGAAGCCGTTGCCGTTGACCATCGCGTCGTGCGGGGTCATGGTGCCGGGGCCGGTCTGGGTGTTCCAGTACCAGAGGCCGGTCTTCCACGCGACGGCCGCGTCCTGCTCGACGAGGTACGGGTTGCCGAGCAGGTCGATGCCGAGGTTGTCGCCCGCGGCCTTGTAGTTGAAGTTCCAGCTCAGCTGGATCGGTCCGCGGCCGTAGTACGCGGCCTGGCCCGCCGGGCAGCCGTAGGGCTGACCGGCGTCGCAGTAGTGCGGGTAGTTCGCGGTGTTCTGCTCCACGATGTAGACCAGACCGCCGGTCTCGTGGTTCACGTTCGCCAGGAACGCCGCCGCTTCCTGCCTCCGCACCGTGTCGTCGCCGGTGTTGGCGAAGCCGGGGTACGCGTCGAGGGCGGCGGTCAGACCGCTGTAGGTGTAGAAGCTGTTGCGGCCTGGGAAGATCTGGTCGAACTGGGCCTCGCTGACCACGAATCCGGCGTCCGATGTGGACGGTGCGGCGGACGAGGCCGCGACCGGGAACGCGAGAACTCCTGCGGCCAACGCGATCAGTGCTGTTCCGGCGCGCTTCAGGGACCGGGGGATCGACATTCGGAACTCCTCTTGTCATGTCGGCCGTGCGCGGTGCGGCCGATCCGGTGGGGTTACGTCAAGAGGTATGGACCAATTGTCGGCGTGGGAAACCGTTCTCCGCCAAGAGGCCGCGATCGGCCCAGTGGTCACCTCGTCGAATGGCGGTGGGTAGGGAGCGGTTGGGATGAACGGGTGATGTGCGGTTGGCGGGAAATCCGTCAACCTTTACTTTCCGTACGTGTCGAGTGCTTGGTGGCGTCCACTCGGGTTGGCGTGTGGACCGTCGGGGTGTCCTGTCGGCTCGGGTGCTGACGTTCCGGTTCGGATCGTCCTCGTCCGACCATTCGCTCTCACAGCCAAGGGATAGCGGTGATGCCGGGCTGTGAAACGTCCTAGCGGTCTGACTCAAGCCGCTTCCGCAGTGCCCTGCCGTAGCTGGCGAAGAGCTCCTCCATGTGGGCGCGGGCCGGCTCCACGGTGTCCACGGCGGCCGAGCCGGTGAACTCCTCGGACTCCGTGAAAAGCGTTGCGCCGTCACGGGACTCCAGCACGAAGGAGTGTCGCCCCATGAGCACGTCGGGGATGCCGCCCTCCCAGGCGAACTGTCGTGGTGCCTCGAACTGGACGACCGTGAACTCGTACTCCCCGTCGTTCTCGGTTCCCAGCGTCACCTGGGCCCGCAGCCTGGTTCCGGCACTGATTTCCGCTGGAACGTCGACGAAGCGCAGCGACGGGTGCCACTGGGCGTATCCGGCGAGGTCGGTCAACTCCCTCCACACCTTCTCGGGCGAGGAATCGATCTCCGTGACGGCGGTGACGATCGGACTGCGCTGCATCTTCTTCACATCTCCCTGCGGTTCTCAAGAACGATCTTTCCCCGGACGTGGCCTTCGGCCAACACCCGCTGCGCCTGCGCCGCCTCTCCGAGGGGGAAGACCCGGTCGACGTGGACCGTGAGCCTGCCTTCCTCGGCGAGTTCCACGAGTCGGGTGAGATCGTCACCGTCGAGGTGGCAGTAGACGTCGACGGCTCCCGGGTGTTCGGCGGCGGACCTCGTGATGGAGGCGACGCGCGCTTCCGGGGTGGCGACCTTCCCGGTCGTGGACAAGGAGCCACGCCCCGCCGTGTCGAGAACCGCGTCGACCCCACCCGGAGCGATCCGGCGCACCTGCTCGACCAGCCCGTCGCCGTGGCGCACCGGCTGTGCGCCCAGCGACTCGATGAACGCCTGGCTGGTTTCCGAGCCGGTCCCGATCACTCGCGCGCCTCGGGCGATGGCGATCTGGACGGCCAGGTGTCCTACACCGCCTGCCGCTCCGTGCACCAGGACGGTGTCACCGGTGGTCACCTCGAGGTTGTGCACGATCGCCTGGTAGGCGGTGAGCCCGGCGAGCGGCAAGCCGGCCGCCTGGGCCCAGCTCAGGTTCCTCGGCTTGCGGGCGAGCTGGCGCGGTTCGGCCGCGATCTTCTCCGCGTAGGTGCCGTGGCGCATGACCTGGCCGCGGACGAAGCCGATCACCTCGTCGCCCGCTCGGAATCCGGTCGTCGCGACTCCCGTCTCGTCGACGACTCCGGCGAGATCCCATCCTGGGACCACCGGGAAGAAGGAGTCCACGAGAGGATCGACGGCTCCGCTCTGGAATCCGAGGTCCGCCGGATTCAGTGCCGCGGCCTTGATTCTCACCATGACCAGGTCCGAGAACATCTTCGGATCCGGGAGATCGACGACTTCGAGGACCTCCGGCCCGCCGAAGGTTCGATATCGAATAGCTTTCATTGCTCCAACGATTTCTTTGCCGTGTGATCCGGGGCCATGACGCACCGCGTGGGTGACGGCCCGGCTGTGATTCCAAGCTCACCAGAGGCTCCGGTGCGCGGCAATGACTTTCTGGGCAAACGGCAATACCTTGGGCGTATGAATCAGCTGGAGACCAGGGAGCTCACGTACTTCGTCGCGGTGGCGGAGGAGTTGCACTTCGGCCGTGCCGCGGAGGCACTCGGCATCACGCAGCCGCCCCTGTCCCGGACCATCGCCCATCTGGAGCGGGGCATGGGCGTCGCGCTGCTGGAGCGCACCACACGACAGGTGAAGCTGACCGCTGCGGGTGAGGTGTTCCTGGGCGAGTGCCGCGCGATCCTGGCCGCCATGGACCTCGCCGTGCGCAAGGCGCGCAAAGCGGCCGACCAGCAACGGATCACCATCGCGGCTCGTCCCGCCGCCGGCCCCGGTGTTCTGGCCGCCCTGCTCAGGGCGCAGGGCCCGGACGCCGCGTTCACCGAGGTCGTCTTCACCTACGACGAGATCGGCGCCCTTCGCGACGGCACCGCGGACGTCGCACTCCTGTGCCAGTCGACAGCCACCCCAGGTCTCGAGTTCGTGGAGCTCGGCGAGGAATCACCGGTCGTCCTGCTCCCGGCAGGCCACGCCTTGGCCGACCGTCCACTGCTGACCCTCGCCGAGGTGGAGGCGCTACCGGGATTTGCGGCGACACTGCCGAACGAGCCGTTGGACCTCATGGTCGACCGCGTCGCGCTCGGCCACCTCGTGACGGTCGTCGGTGACAGCGTCCTGGACCGTCTCGGCGACTCCGTGCGGGCAGTGCCCGTTCACGGGTACCCGGTCACCCAACTGATCCTGGCCTGGCTCCCGGAGGCACGCTCGGCAGCCCATCGGCTGACCGCCGCCGTCGGTGCCGTGCTGGCTCGTGCCACGAGCCGCGAGCGGGTCCCTGCCGGCTGACGGCCTGCCGCGGATGGTGCTCAGGCCGTGGTGTCGGGAAGCCGCCAGACGTCGGGGTGGGCGGCGGTGAGGTGTCGGGCCGCGCTGCGGCAGATGCCGACGAAGTCCGACACCGCGGCAGAGGTGTCGTCTTCCCGCCGAAGGACGCTCATGCGGTGGTACAGGCCGGTCATGGGCACGAATACCACCCCAGGAGGGGTCGAGAAGCGGAACGACGACGGCACGGCCGAGACCCCCAGCCCGGACGCCACGAGATCGGTCACCGCGGAGGGAGCGGTGGGGATCGCCGTGATCGCCACGTGGTCCGCCTGTGCTGCCGCCTTCAGTTGCGCCCAGCAGTGGGCGCGCTCGTTCTGCGGGAAAAGAATCGTGTGTGCGGCCAGGTCCGCCACCGAAATCTCCCGGTCACCGGCGCGCGGATGGTCCTGCGTGAGCAACGCGCTGGTCTGTTCGTCGACCAAGATCTCCCGCGCGCAGCCGTCGGGGAGGTGTTCATCCCAGGTCAGGACGACATCGACGTGCCCAGCAGCGAGGGCTGCGATCTCGTCGTGGTCGTCGAGGCCGGTCACCGACACCTGCGCGCCGGGGTGGGCGGCCTGGAACGAGCGCAGCGCCACGGAGAGCAGGCCGCCGCTGGGGCTGGGCAGCGGCGCCGAGACGGTCAGCAGAACAGGTTCGCCCGCGTTCGCGGCCGCCGAGCGAGCGGCGCGCACGAGACGTGCGTTCTGCGTGAGCACCCGTTCGGCGTGCGCCACGGTGGCAATGCCTGCCGAGGTCAGCCGCGTACCGCGTGAGGTGCGGTCGAAGAGCGCGACCCCGAGGAGCCCCTCCAGTTGACGAACCTGCTTGCTGAGCGCGGGTTGGGCCAGGTGCAGGCGCTCGGCGGCCCGACCGAAATGACCTTCGTCCGCCACGGCGAGGAAAGCACGCAGCAGGCGCGGGTCGATGTCGGGTTCAGGGGCCTGCGCCGCGGGAAGCGATGAATACCGCGTTTCCGTCACGGACCACCTCCTTTCGTCGCACGGTTGCCGCCACACCTCGGAACGTGAGGGAACACGGGATATTCCCGAAAGGCATGAGCTGATTCCGATCCGGTCTTGGACGGTTCCACATTTCCTCTGGTGAGATCGCAGGTGCCACGACATCCGAAACGAGGAACGAGCATGACGTCCCTATCCGGCAACATCGCCGCCCCCATCCTGACGGATCCCGGTACCCAGAGCGCGGTCAACTTCCTGGGCGGCTTGGTCCGCATGCGTGCGCGGGCGGCGGACACCGCCGGTGCCTACGCGCTGCTCGAACACCAGGGCGAGCGCGGCTACATGTCCCCGCTGCACGTGCACGAGTCGGACGAGGAGACGTTCCTCGTCCTCGAGGGGACCCTGCGGGTCGAGTTCGGCGACGAGGTCCACAGCGTGGGAGAGGGAGCGCTGGCACTTCTACCGCGACGCCAAGCCCACGGATTCGTCGTCACCTCGCCGCACGCCCGGTTCCTGACCCTGCACACACCGGGTGGCGGCTTCGACGCCTTCGTGGCCGAGATCGGGATCCCGGTCGACCCCGACGGCCACGTTCACGAGGTCGGCGCAGCTCCGGGTCCCGAGGAACTCACGCGCATCGCGGCGAGTCACGGCATCCAGATCGTCGGCCCGCCCCTGCTTCCCTGACCTCCGCACGATCGGCCACGTGGTGCGCCGATCGATTTCCGCACAGCGTCAAAGGAACTGAAAATGCGCAAGTGGGTTCTCGAACCGGGCATCACCGGGCTGGACGCCCTGGTGCTCAAGGAGTCACCTGTTCCCGAGCCCGGTCCGGGACAGGTACGGGTCGCGGTGAAGGCGGCCTCGTTGAACTACCGCGACCAGATCCTCCTCCATGGCCGCTGGGGGATCACCATCGAGGAAGAGGTCGTACCGCTCGGCGACGCGAGTGGCGTCATCGACGCGGTGGGCCCCGGCGTGGAGGAATGGCGCGTCGGCGACCGGGTTCTCGGGATCTACCACGGCGGGTGGATCGACGGCCCACCACCGGCGGAGGTGGGATTCGGACTCGGCTCTCCTGGCCAGGACGGCGTGCTGGCCGAGTACATCGTGCTCAACGCCGACCGCGTCACCCGCATGCCGAGCACACTGGACTTCGTGGAGGCGTCGACATTGCCTTGCGCCGCCCTGACCGCCTGGTCTGCGCTGACCGGAGACAAGCCGGTGCGGGCGGGCCAGAGGGTGCTGACCCTCGGCACCGGAGGTGTCTCGTTGTTCGCTCTCCAACTCGCGCTGGCCATGGGGGCGGAGGTCACCGCGCTCACCGGTCAGGACGTCAAGGCATCGCGCCTGCTGGATCTCGGAGCGACCGACGTGATCAACTACCGCACCACCCCGAACTGGGGTGAGGTGGTCCACTCCGCGACCGGCGGAATGGACAAGGTGGTGAACACGGACGGCGGCAACGCGTTGACGCAGTCGCTGGCAGCGGTGAGCGCGGGTGGGGAGATCGCCTTCGTGGGACTGTTCTCCGAAGGGGACGCACCACCGCCCCTGCTGGTCCTGATGACCAAGGCCGCGTCCATCCGCGGCGTCGCGGTCGGCAGCGCCACAGCGTTCACCCAGCTCATCGACTTCGTCGACCAACACGGCATCAAACCTGTCGTGCGGAGCACCTTCGCCTTCGAGGACGCCAAAGCTGCCTACACCGCGCAGGCGGGGGCCGACGTGTTCGGGAAAATCGTGGTCGAGGTCGCTCCCCAGAGCTGACTCGTTCGGGCTCTGCCGCGTGGTGGGTGCCGATCGGCGTCCACCACGCGGGGTATCACAAGTTCGGTAAGTCCTGCCGAGACTGACTTCGCCATGACCGACACGCGCTCGGAAGTGGTCTGATCTTCGTGATCTTGGCGGCGTCCTCGCTGGGCGAGTACCGAATCGCACTGCTGAGCGGATTGGAGCGGTTGTTCGGTCTCCGGTTGGAGTCGGAGGCTGTGCCGAGGGCGATGTTGCCGGTGTTCATGGCCTTCCGGAGCACGGTGCGTTCCTACTGTGCGACCACCGGGCCGATGGACGGCTACCTCGAAGCCGGGTTGATCCACATCCGGTTGCAGGAGGCGGGGGTTCACGAATCGTTCCTGGCCGGTGTACGCCGCATCGACGAGTGCAACACCGCGTCCGCCGACGCCCATCTGGACATTCTGGAGGTCCTGCTCGGCGTGCTGCTCGGTGATAATGCCGACCGGGTGGTTTCCACTGAGGAATTGCATGCCATCGGAGTGGGCACGACACCGCCCAGCCCCTACGACTACGAGTGGTAGTTGAAGGTCGCTCAGTGGTCACCGCTGGCACGGTGCTCGTGTTCGGCGGCCGATCGGCAGGCGACAAGTGCACTACGGCGTCTCGACTCGGTCATGGGCAGCGGTTTCGCCGCGTCCCTCCTGCCTAGCTAGAAGGGTTGAGGTTCTGCTAGATCCAGGCGGGAGCGCCAGTCGACCTCGGCTCGCTGGCGGATTCGGCCCGTGCACCGCCAGCGCTGTTCGGCGAAGTGCACCAGTGTCGAGTGCCCATGGATCTGGCCGAAGGGCACGATTCCGGGATAAGCCATCCACGGTTCGTGGAGCGCGGCGCCGGACTCCGCCCACAGCGGACCGGCCTGCTCGTCACGGGCGTGCTCACCAGTCCGCCAGATCAGCTCCGGCCGCTCGTTGAGCGACTCCGCCGCCAGCGTCGCAGAACTGGGCTCACCCAACGCCCGCCAACTGGCCAGGGTCAGACCGGCGTGCGTGACCAGCAACTCCTCACCATCGGACGTGCGCACGGCCGCGATCGATGCCCGCTCACCGGGATGTCAGCGCATCTGACCGGACGTGCCCCATACGGCATGAGAGTGCGTTCACCGTGACCCGTCGGGCGGTTCAGCGGCGTGCTGCCGCAAGCGGTCAACATCCGCTCTGCGGCGTGTCGGTTGCAGTCTGGCCGCTGGTGACGAACTGTGGGTCTTAGCCGGATGCATTGGTTGTCCCTGGCGAGGTGGGTTCTCCTCGACGTACCCCCATCGACGCGATGTCTATCCAAAAAGGACACCTCGTGACGAAGACGTGTTCTGCTCGTCAGCGCAAGGTCGAGAGTTTCTGCTTTCTCTCGAGACACCTGCGCAGGAAGGGCTGGGCGACGGCCAGTACCGCGCACGCTGATGCGCAGGTCACCCAGAAGACGAACCCGTTGGTCGAGTCGAGCAGTTGCATGCCTCCCAGCGGAGCGATGACCGCGGCCGCGCCCCAACTGGTGCCGAACACCGCCAGGTACCGACCGCGCGCGTGTTCCGGGGCTAAGGCCGCGACCACGGAGTAGGCCCGGCCGAGCAGGATCAGGTCGCCGATGCTCTGGACCACCGTGGCGACGACGAACCCGGTGAAGTTCGTGGCCAAGGCGTAGCCGAGCAGGCCGGTGCCGAGCAGGGCGTAACCGATCGACAGGGCGGTGAAGTCGTTGAGTCGCTCCATTTTGTTCGTTGCCAGCAGCGGTTGGCCGAGCACGATCGTCACCGCGCCGAGTGCCAGCAGCAGGCCGAACTGCTCGGCCGGGAGTCCTCTCTCGATCAGGGTGAGGGGAACGCCGAACGTGATCAGGTAGTAGATGACGGCGAACACCGTGGCGGCGGCGAGCATCGCCATCAGACCCAGGTCGCGCCACGGGCGCGCCGGAACGGGTGCTTGCCCGTCCGTGGCCTCTCGTTCGGTGCCGGGCAGTACGAAGAGCACGACCAGGGCGCAGGCGATGCAGGTGGCGGCGTCGATGACGAACAGCCACCGCAAGCTGATCTGGCCGATCCAGGCGGCCAGCAGGCCGGCGCCCACGGCCGCTCCGGCCAGGGCGGCGCCGAGAAGGCCGTAGGCCGCCGAGCGGTGCTCCGGCGCGGTGACGTCGGCGATGATCGCCTGGCTCGGTGGTTCGTACAGCTCGAAGGACAGACCCAGGATCAGTACCGCGATCGCGACCAGGACCAGGCTGCCGGTCGCCGCGACCATCGACTGTGCGACGGCGCACCCGGTCAGGCCGATGACGATGGTCGCCTTGCGTCCGATGCGGTCGGCGAGCTGGCCGCCGAGGAGGCGGGAGGGAATCGTCGCGGCACCGAAGCCGGTGATCAGCACGCCCGCCGCGGCGACGGACACGGCGAACTCCCGCACCAGCACGAGGCTGAGGAACGGCAGCGTGAACGCGCCCAGGCGGTTCGCCGCCCGCGCTGCGACCAACACCCACACCACCCTGGGCAACTCCCGCCACCCCGAGGGCAGTACACGGTTCCACAATCCGGCATCGGTGCTCACGACGAATCTTTCGCGGTGGTGGATCGACGTTCGATGGCGTCACGACAGGCCATCCCGGAAAGCACGTTGGGTAGCGCTCGGTTCCTCAGCCTGTGCGCGGGCGTTCAGGTGAACAGACCGGACGGAGTAGCCGAGGAACGTTTCGATGACGGCCATGTTCCCCAGTGGGTACACGGCCGAGCCATCGGGCCGCACCCTGGTGATCCCGTCGAACACCATCGCAGGCGATCGCGGGGCCGCCGCGTCACTGGAACCAGGGCGTTGAGCGCTAGCGCAGGTACGCGAGGAGACCCACTTCTGGTTCCAACGCGCCGGGCTGGGCGAGGGCGTGGAAGTCGGCCTCTACGACGGCGCGATCCAGTGCGTGTGCCCGAACGGCTTCGTAGCGCACGATCGAGTAGAGGAAGACGTCGAGGTTGTCGAACTGGGTGTTCGCCTCGATGACCTCCTCCTCGTGGAACCAGACGGCGACGCGGCCGTTGGTCAGGACGACGTAGAGGTTTCCGCCGCCGTCGGAGGCGATGGACCACACCTCGTCGTCGGAGAGGACTGTCTCGTAGTCGGAGTCGAGGATCTGGCAGTCGTTGCCGGCGAAGTCGAACCCGTAGGAGTCGTCGGTCACGTCGACTACCCACGGCAGCGTCCCTGACCTGACTCTGCGGTCGAACGCCGCGAGCGCCGCGGCGGCGTCCTGCGGTAGCCGGGCGAGGAACGGTTCGATCGGCCGGATCGGCTCATCGATCCGGATCGTCGGTCGGTCCGGGAACCAGCGGGCCAGGTCGGTGTCGAGGTCTCGGTCGCCGTAGCCGGCAAGCTGGTCGACGGTGAAATCCATCCGATGAGCATAGTGGTGTGTCATGGATGTCGACCCGGTAATCGATCTCGCGGCGTGATCGGTCAACCGGGTTCGCATGTCATGAGCTGGAGGCGCTCTGAGGTTGTTGCCGAAGACCGGACACCGGATTTCATGCCATGAGGGCGAGACTTTGGTGATAACCAACGCGGGCTTCGTGCGGGGTGCTCGTGGTCCGCTTGTGCCGTGCTGGTCGCGGCGCACGCGCCTCCACGGATCGCAGTTGCTCGACCACGTGGCGTAATACGAGGGGATGTTCGGGCGACATCGGAGCGAAGACGTGTGCCGACGGGGCACAGCCGTAGTCGGTCGGAAGGTCTGATGACGCAGAACACGGAGCCTGAGTCCGTCGCCGCGGCCCCTGGGGCTGAGCGGGTGGGCGACATGATGGTGGCCGAGGTCGCTCGACGCTTGGTCGAAGCCGAGAATCCGAAGGAACTCGGCCGACTGGCCGAGGTGACGGCGCTGTGGGAGTCGGGGCGAGCGCCGAGGCCGCGGTCCCGTCGCTGGCAGGGGGGATCGATCGGCTCGGGCCTGGCCCCCTGGGTTCTCAGTGACGTGGTCTACCCGCTGTTGACCGGCACGTTCGCCCAAGTGCTCGGTGCGGCGACCTTCGCCGGATTGCAACGCCGTCGCGACCGGTGGTTACGACCGCGGCGGTACCGCGCAGCGGTCGCCGCCGTCCCGAGCACCCAGCTCGCACTGAACCGGGTCGAGATCGCCGCACTCCGCAAGGCCTGCGTGGACCACGGCATGGCGTTGGGGCTTTCCCGGAGCAAGGCAACGCTGTTGGCAGACGCGCTGATCGGCGTCCTGGTGGAAAGGCTGGGGCGCGACGCGGGAACGTCACGGTGAGTGCGGATCCGACTGTCGTGGCGCGGCCCACCCGCCCGGCGTCGAGGCCCGCGCGCTTGTGGTGGGTGTACCTGCTGGTCGGTGTCGCGTTGGCGATCACCGGTGCCGGCGCGGCCCAGGCGCTGTACGTGACCCGCGACCTCGGCGACTACGCGACCACGGAGGCCTGCCTCGCCGCCTCCGGGATCTCCCTGGACGAGGACGCCGCCGTCAACGTCCGCGACGCGCCGCAGTTCGCGCTGTGCACTCGTGACTACAACCGCGGGCTCGGCGTCACCACCCTGCTCGGCGCGATGGCGCTTCCCGCCGCGACGTGGTTGTTGATGCTGGTGAGCGGGCTGGGTGTGCGTCGCCGTCTACGGCGTGGTGGAGCCGCGTCGGCGCCCGTACCGCTGTGGTTGACGGAGCGCTTCGAGGACCTGTGTGCCAGCCAAGGGCTGACGGGAACGCGTCGACCCGGCCTGGTCGTGGCCGGGCCCGCCGCCGGGGTGCGGGAGGCGTTCACCACGGGCGTGCCGTTCACCCGGCCCCAGGTCGTGCTGCCCTCGAGTTACGCCTCCAGGGAACCCGACGAGTTCGACGTCGTGGTCCTGCACGAGCTGGCCCACGTTCGGGCACGAGACCTGTTGTGGGCCTCCGCGGTGTGGTGGGCCGGGTGGTTGACGGTGCCCGCGCTGCTGCTGGCGGTGATCTTCTCGGTGAGTCCGGCGCCCGTGCTCTGGCGAACCTACGGAGGGTCCCTGCTCACCGCGATCGTGGCCGCGGTGACGATGTTGGCGTTGCGGTCGGCGCTGCTGCGCCGCCGTGAGTTCGCCGCCGACCTCTACGCGGTCGACGCGCTGGACGCGGCGAGGGTGAGCGCGGTGTTGGCCAGGACCGCGTCCTGGACATCGGGTGACGGCACCGGTGCTGTGGGTCCCTGGCACCGATGGTGGTCGCGGAGCGTGCGGGGTGTGCGGACGGTGTTCGCCACGCACCCACCCCTGACCCAGCGTTCCGGCGTCGGAACCCGTGCCGCGCACCGTGAGGGCGGCTTCGCGTTCACCACCGCCGTGGGCATCATCGCGATGCTCACCTACCAGACCGTGTACGGCGTCGTGAGCGACCTGTTCGGCTACGTGGTCGACGATCCCGGTGTGCCCTCGAACCTGTCGTTGGCCGTCGGATTCCTGATCTGGTCCTCGGTGATCGTCCCGACCTGGACCCGCCGCGCACGGGTGGCCGGGATCGGCTGGGTGGGCCCGTGGGCCGGAACGGTCTGCGGGTTGATCATCGGCTACCTGCTGCGGGCTCCGGGGGCCTCGCACGCGTTCGCGATCGTGTTCACCGGCCATTGGCCCCTGCTCGTCGCGTGCCTGGTCGTGGTCACGACGGGAATCGGCGTGCTGACCGCCGCCCTCGCGACCAGGCTCGCCCACCCCGGCACCACCGCAGGCGTCCTCGACGACGCGCCCAGGCCGGTTCGGACGGCCGCCGCGGTCTTGGCGGTCACCGTCGCCCTGGTCACGACGTGGAGCACGACACTCATGGCGGTGATGGCCTACCTCGCCTCGGGCGAGGTCGCCGTCGCGCGGTGGCAGGTGGCCGCGCTCGGCGGCCAGGACGCCTGGTGGTACGCGGCACCGCTGGTGCTGCTCGGTCTGCTCGTCGTCACGGCAGCACCTCGACATCACGCCACCGGTCCAACCGCGGAGGCGCGCCGCCCTCGACGAGGTTGGACGACGGCGGCGGTCATCGGCGTGAGCGGGACTGTCGGAGGAGTGGCGGCGGCACTGTCGTTCGTCCTGCGCGTGCGCGCGGACGCGGACGCGGACACCACTCTCGGCCTGCTGTACGGGATGTGGTGGATCTCCGCCCTCACCGGTGGGGTGGTCGTGTTCAGCGTGCTGCTCGCCCACCGGGCGAGCGGCGTGCTGCGCGCGGTGCCCGCCGCGTTCGCCGCCGGCATGGCAAGCACCGTGGTAGCGGGCCTGGCCCAGTTCGCGAGCCAGTACCTGGCCCACTACGGACGCAACGGGACCAACTTCCTGGACGCGTTGCGCAAGCCGCTGGCCCTGCTGCTGTTCTCCGCGGTCGTCACGGTGCCGGTACTGCTGGTGATCGTGGCGGTCACACGCACGGTGCGCCGTCCCGGCACGACCCGGCCGACGACGCTGATGTGGACTCTGAGCACGGGTGGCGGCGTTGGGGTGCTCGCCCTGGCAGCGGTGTGCGGGCTGCTCGGGCCGGTCACCATCACCGCGGACGACCCCAGGCACGGCAGGTCGTGGTCGGCGAAGCTGGACGAGCACGCGGGCAGGACGGCTCCCGTCGCACGCCCATCGCCGCGGTCCGATCCCGGCCGCGCACTCGACGCACGCGGTGCGGAAGCGGTGCTGACAGGTGCTGCGGCATCGCTGCCCGGTGCGCCGGACCCCGACCCGGACGAGGAGACGTCGGGCACCACCGCGACCCCGCTGGAGCCTGCGACCTGCAACGACGCGCTGACCCGGAACAACGTGGCGGACAAGGCGTTGGACAGGACCGCCGAACTCACCCGGACCTACCACTTCCCGCAAGCCGGGACGGCGGGAGGAGTGCGGCTCACGACAGCGGTCACCTCGTACACGACACCACTGAAGGATCTTGCCGGTGAAGTGGAGGTTTCCCTGCGGTGCGACCGGTACACGATTCGCGACGAGCAGTTCGACGTGGGGCATCGCGACGGGACGATGCGAACGCTCCAGGGCAGCACCGCCGGGTATCCCGCCCAGCGATTCATGATCACCACGACCGGCCGGGTGAACGCGAAGCACGTGGCGCAGATCGTCGTGACCAGCTCCGTTCTGGTCGGGCACAACTACATCAGCGCCACCGTCGCGTACTGGTACGTGAACAACGCCCCCGACGCGGCCACGATCACGTTCCTCGAGCGGATCATGGGTTCCGCCCTGGACACCATGATCGACAACCTGGGTCGGTGATCACTGGACCGTGGGGGCGTCAGGCGTGGCCTCGGGATCGGTCTGGCTAAGGTGCCAGCAGTCGCGGGCCTGCCTTGAGCACGCTCAGCGTGTCGCCGATCGGCGCGCCATCGGAGTTGCCGTCCTTGGTGCTGTTGAAGGAGGTCTCGGCCCCGACCCAGCCGCGGAAGCCACCGTTGTCGTCGATGACCTGCATCAGCGGTTTGACGTGCGAGTTCAGCTTGTAGCACGTCTGGCCGGCCTCGGGTGTGTAGCCCAGGCACCGGAACCAGTGCTCGTAGGCGTTGCGCCGGTCTCCCGCGAAGGAGGCCAGGTAGAAGTTGATCGTCGTGCTCTCCTTGCTCTCGCCCGGCGGGTAGTACGTGCATCCGCCGGCCGCTGCCCTCTTCGTGGCTGTGCCGATGCAGTTGGCATCGCGGCACTGCTGGTAGATCGGCAAGTTCATGACGCTGTCGCCGGAGCCGAGCTGTCCCTTCGAGATTCCGGAGTACAGGTAGGGATAGCTCACCTTGTTCTCCGGTCGCATCAGGTCGCTCGCGCTCGCGTGGGCGGAGAAAGCGGCGTTGGAACCGAACCCGTACCCGATGGTCGCCGTGTATCCGCTACCCGCGCCTGCCCAGTCCAGTTGGACGAGGCTCGAGTCGGGTGAACCGTCGGTGCGGGTCACGGTCTTGACCGTCCACCGTTCCTCCGACGTCGTGCCCGCGTTGTTCCAGAAGACGGTCAGCGCCGAGCCGTTGACCTGGTAGGTGCCGCTGATGGATTCCGGTGGTCCCGACAGAAACCGCTTCGGTGTCCGCGCGTAGCACTGCGTGGGACCGCAGTCGGCGGCCGCGACTGGCGTGTCGACCCTGATGTCCCGCATAGTGCCCTGGTTCCACCGCCACCACTGCGCGGTCACCGTGCCGTTGTCGGGGCGGAAGGTGTACTGGCTGATCCGCAGCCAGTTGTCGGTGCGAGCGGCTTGGAAGCCGCCGACCGAGACCACGAAGTTGGTCTTCCCTCCGGGAGCGGGTTGCGCGGCCGAGCTCGCGGTTGCCCCACCCGCTGTCACGGTGGTGCCGAGCAGTGCCATCGCGCACAGGACGGGCGCTGCCCTGCGTCGTAGTGACAGCCATATCGACATGGTCGTGATCCTTTCACTGGTCGCGCCGGAGACGATTTCACGATCGGGTGCGTACCGCGTCGCGAAACGGCGGGCCACCCCGGGGTGGCCCGCCGTACCCCCCTTGTCCGCCCGTCAGGGGCGGTCGTACTGCTCGCAAACGAGCCGGTTGCCGTCCTCGTTCTGGAGGCAGAGGGTGACGTGCGCGGGACCGCCGGGGATGTTCACCACGAGGTTCAGGGTGTTCGACGAGGTGTCGTCGCAGCGCAGGCCCGTGCTCCTCGAGGGGTACTCCTTGTAGTTGGCGTCGTAGGGGGTCGCCCAGAGCCTGCGGCAGTAGCTGGCCTTCAACGTGTAGTCGACGTCAGCCGACCGCTGGTGCCAGCGGATGGTCCCGGACGCCTTGGTCGCGCCGTAGACGAGGTCCCACGACGTGGAGGGGTCGGCGGCGACGGAGGACGGTGCCGCACCGGCCGTCGCCGGTGCCATCAGCATCGTGCCCGCGGCTGCGAGCGCTGCCCCCACGCCGACGACCCGGCGCAGCATTCCCTTGAATTCCATGATCTCCCCTTTGGTGGAATCGCGAACCTCTGCGGTCTGAAGGGGAAGTTATGGAGCCGCTCTACACGGCCCCTACACGGTTGCCACACCGACATGCTGGCTCGGCACCCTTCGGTCGTGTTCACAGCGTGGCTGGGGTGCTACGCTCCGGAGTCGTTGACTGGTCCAGGTGGGGGAGCCTTGGTTACTGCAGCGACGTTCGCGGTCCTGGGACCGCTGTGCGTCACGAACAACCGACGGCGCCTGCCGCAGGCCGGTCAACGGCAGCGGGCGCTGCTGGCCGCGTTGCTGGTCAGGGCGCGGCAGCCGGTCGGGTTGCCCGCCATCGTCGATGCGATCTGGGGTGAACGGCCGCCAGTGTCGGCGGTCGCGAACGTGCACACGTACGTGAGCCGGTTGCGTCGTGATCTGGCCGCGATCGGTCTGCCGGACCGGGTCGTCACCGACAGCGGCGGCTACCGGTTGCACGTCGAGCCGGACGAGCTCGACAGCGCGCTCTTCCGGAGTTCCGCCGAAGTGGCGCGGGCGGCGCTGGAGTCGGGTGACGCCGGGAAAGCCGTGGCGATCTGGGAAGAGGCGTGGGCCTTGTGGCGGGGCTCCCCGCTGGAGGACGTGCCGCGGTGCGGGTGGCTGGAGGGCGAGGTGGTGCGGCTGGAGGAGATGGCCACCACCGCTCGTGAGGACTTCGCCGACGCACGTCTGGCGGCAGGCCAGTTCGGCACCGCCATCACGGAGCTGACCGCGCTGGTGCGGGAACAGCCGTTGCGGGAAGGGCTGTGGCGGCGGCTGATGCTGGCGCAGCACCGGGTGGGGCGGCGAGCCGAGGCGCTGGGGACCTACCGCTCGCTGCGCGGCCTGCTCGTCGAGGAGCTCGGGGTCGAGCCGTGCGGGGAGATCCAGGAGCTGCACCAGGAGATCCTGCGCGGCGCGCCGTCCGAGAGCCACGTGCGGCCGATGCAGCTGCCGCCCGGTGCGGAGAACTTCACCGGCCGTGAAGCCGAACGGGCCGAGTTCCGTCGGTTGCTGACCGACCAGCCGCGACCGGTGGTCGCGATCACCGGCAAGGGCGGCGTCGGCAAGACGACGCTGGCCGTTCGGGTGGCCCACGACCTCGGCGACCACTTCGGCGGCGGGCAGCTCTACGTGCGGCTGGGCGGAGCCCTGTCGCCGCGCGATCCGGTGACGGTGCTGGCCGAGCTGCTCATCGCGTTCGGGGTGCACCCGCACGCGGTGCCGGAGGACCCGGAGGCCCGTGCCGCCCTGTACCGGTCGCAGCTGGCCGCACGGCGGGTGCTGATCGTGCTCGACGACGCGGCGACCATGGCGCAGGTCCGCCCGCTGCTGCCGGGAACCGCGGGGTCCGCGGTGCTGATCACCAGTCGCGTGCTGCTGCTCGAAGCGCACACCGTGCACCTCGACGTGCTCGGCGCCGCGGATGCCGTGCGGCTGTTGGCGTCGATCGCCGGGCAGTCGCGCATGACCGCGGAGCCGGACGCGGCAGCGGCGGTCGCGCGTTACTGCGGCAACCTCCCGCTGGCACTGCGCATCGCCGGTTCCCGGCTGGCCCGCCGGACGCACTGGACGGTCGGCAGGCTCGCGGAACGGCTGGCGGGCGAGGGAACCCGGCTCAACGAGCTGCGCATCGACGACCTCGAAGCGCGCGCCAGCCTGGCGCTGAGCTACGAGGCCCTCCAGACCGAGCAGCAGCGGGCGTTCCGGCTGCTGAGCCTGCTCGACGTGCCGGACTTCCCCGGCTGGGTGGCCGGTCCGCTGCTGGACGTCGCCGTGCCGGACGCCGAGGAGGTCGTCGACGGCCTGGCCGACGTGCACCTGCTCGAACCCGCCGGTCAGGGGCGCTACCGCTTCCACGACCTGCTGCGGGTGTTCGGCCGGGAACGGGCAGGCGAACAGGACACGGCCGCCGAACGCGCCGATGCGCTCAGGCGCGCCTTCACGGCGTGGCTCGACCTGGCCGTGCGGGCCGAGGCCGGTCTGCCGAGCCGCTTCCTCAAGGTGCGGCTGGAGGTCGAGCGGGCCCGGCTGGACGACGCCACCACCGGCAGGCTCCTCGCCGATCCGCTGGAGTTCCTGGAGAGCGAGCGGGACGCGCTGGTCGCGGTCGTCGAACAAGCCCTGTCGCTGGAGATGACCACGCTGGGGGCCGACACGGCCTGCGTGCTGACGGCCCTGTTCGACCTGCGCAGCCACTACGACCTGTGGCGGCGCACCCACGAGCTCGCGCTCGCCGCCGCGACCGGGGCGCGCCACCAGGCGATGCTGCACCAGGGGCTCGGCGCGCTGGCGTTCTACCGCGACCGCTTCGCCGAGGCGGAGGTCCACTTCGCGCAGGCGCAACGGATCTTCGCCGAGATCGGTGAGGTCCACGGGCACGCCTACGCGAACCTCGGCCTCGGCACCGTGCAGATGTTCTACTCCAACCATGACGACGCGGCGATTCTGCTGGTCAGGGCCAAGGCGTCCTTCCAGTGCACCGCCGACGCGTACGGTGAGGCGTTCGCGCTGCAAGCGCTCGGCGTCGTCCGGCGCAACCAAGGCAGGCTCGACGACGCGGCGACGTTCCTCGGTCAGGCATTGGACTCCTTCCGTGCGCTGCGCTTCGCCTACGGCCAGGCGTGCGCGTTGTTCAGCCTCGGCATGTACCACAGCGCCCAAGGTGATCTGAAGTCGGCCGAACGCGCGCTGATGGAGTCCGCCGAGCTCTTCCGGTCGGTCTGCTGTCCACGCGACGAGGCGCTGGCGTTGCACGTGCTCGCCGCGACCCACGCGCAGGAGGGCGACGCGGGCCGGGCGTTCGCGCTGATGTCGCGTTCGCTCGAGTCCTTCTCCCCGGCCGACGAGAGCCCCTCGCACGCGGCCATGCTGTACAGCCTCGGGTGGGTGGCGCACCGCGACCAGCGGCCCGGCGACGCCGCCGACTACTTCGGCCGGGCGCTGCGCCTCTACGAGAAGCTCGCCATGCCGATGCCGCAGGACAAGGTCAGGACGGCGCTGCGCAGTCTCGGACTCAGCGTTCCCGACCACTGATGGCGCCGACCAGGTGCCGTTGCAGCAGCCCGAACACGAGCAGGCACGGCACGGCGGTCACGGTGGCGGCGGCCATCAGCTCGGCGATGCCGAGGTGTCCGGAATCCATCGTGGACAGACCGACGGTCAGCGTCCACATCCGCTCGGACCGGGTGACCACCAGCGGCCACAGGAAGTCGTTCCAGTGCCACAGGAACACGAACACGGCGAGGGTGGCGAGCACCGGACGGCACAGCGGCAGCACGATGTGCCAGTACGTGCGCCAGTCCCCGGCCCCGTCGACCCGGACGGCGTCGAACACGTCGTCCGGCAGCGCCCGGATGAACTGCCGCAGCAGCAGGACGGCCTGGGCGTTGGCCAGCGTCGGCACGATCAGGCCCCAGTAGCCGTCCACCCAGTCGAGTGCCGCGACCAGCAGCAGCAACGGCAGGACCACGGCGTGGAACGGCACCATCAGCGTCCCGAGCATCGACCACAGCAGCACGTCCCGGCCGGGGAAGCGCTTGCGGGCGAAGACGTACGCGGCCATCGACGCCGACAGCAGCACCGCGACCACGGACACGGCCGCGTAGACGACCGTGTTGGTCGTCCACCGCAGGAAGTCCTCCGCCGCGAGCACCCGCGCGAAGTTCGCGAGCGTGAGCGATCCCGGCAGCCGGTGCGGGAGGGTCGGGGAGCCGGGCGGCGAGAGGGCGACCAGCAGCATCAGCAGGAACGGGGCGACGGCCAGCAACGTCACCAGCGCCAGCAGCACCGTGGGCAGCACCTGCCGGGAACGCATCAGCGGCTCCGGTCGAGAGCACCGCGCTGGGTGAGCGACACCAGCATGACGACGGCCCAGAGCACGATGCCCGCCGCCGCGGCGTGGCCGAGGTCCAGGTGCTTGAAGCCGTAGTCGTACACCGCGTACGCCAGCGTGTAGCTGGACCGCGCCGGGCCGCCGCCGGTCATCACGTAGACGGTGTCGAAGACCTGGAAGGCGCCGATCGTCTCGACCACCACGACGAAGAACAGGGCCGGACGCAGAAAAGGCAGCAGCACCAGGCGGAAGCGCTGCCACGAGCTCGCGCCGTCCGCCTTCGCCGCGTCCACGCAGTCGGGCGGCACGTTCCGGATGCCGGCGAACAGGACCAGCATCGAGTAGCCGAAGCCCTTCCACGCGCTCACCACGGCGAGCGCGGGCAGCACCAGCGACGGGTTGCCGAGGACTCCCAACGGTTCGTACAGCCACTGCCACACGACCCCGGCGAGGACCAGGCTGGTGACGTACGGCGTGAGCAAGGCGGTGCGGAACACACCGCGTGCCCAGCGCACCCGGTTGAGCAGCAAGGCGGTTCCCAGCGCGACGGCCACCGTCAGCGGCACGCAGATCACGACGTAGCCGAGCGTGGTGCGCAGGCTGGTCAGGAAGATCCTGTCCTGTGCGAGGTCCCCGTAGTTCGCCATGCCGACGAACTGCCAGTCGCCGCCGAGGTGGAACTCGGTCAGGCTCAGGCCGACGGCGCCCACAATGGGCAGGAAGCGGAACACCCCGAACAGGACCAGCGCGGGCAGCAGGAACAGCAGGATCGTGACCGATTTGCGCATCAGTTGCCGCCGAGGATCCCGTCGACTTCGACAGCCGCCTCGGCGAGCGCCTGCTCGGGTGTCTCCTCGCCGATCAGCGCGGCCTGGATGTGGGGGGCGAGCAGGCTCATCGTCTTGCGGGCCTGCGGATGCGCGTCACCGGCGAACGCGAACGGCAGCGCCTCGGTGAAGCTCCTGTCCACCTCGTCCGCGGGGGTCGCCGGATCCGACCACGGCGGGAAGAAGCCCGATCGCGCGCAGAGCTCGTCGACCACCTCCGGCGAGCTCAGGTAGGTGAGCAGCTGTTTCGCCGCGCTCGGTGCCGTGCGCGACAACGACAACGCGCCCGGCGTGCCGAACGTGGCCCGCGTCTTGCCCTGCAAGGGCAGGCCGATGGCGGTGTTCTCCCCGCCGATCGCGGCGACGACGTTCCTGGCCTCCGCGTCGGTCGCCGCGTAGGCCATCGCCGCGCGCCCGGTCGCGACCGGGTAGTCCGTGAGGCTGCTCCGCCTGGTGGCGGCGTCGCTAGGCAGCCCGTTCATCGACTTGAGGTCGACCAGGAACCTCAGTGCCGCAACGCCTTCCGGTGACGAGAAGGCGCTCCTCCCGCCGTCCGGACTGAACACGCTGCCGCCCGCCTGCCACAGCAGCGGGTAGAAGGTGAGGTTGAGCGTCTCCTCTGCGGAGCCGGAGTAGTCGAGCACCGGGACGCCGCGCGCCGCGAGCTTGGGCGCCGCCGCCTTGATCTCGTCCCACGTCCGCGGCAGCTCGGTGATGCCCGCCTCCGCGAACACCTTGCGGTTGTAGACGGTCGTCGTGACCGTCTGGTACATCGGCACGCCGTACGTCTGCCCCTGCACGGTCAACGCGGTGACCGCCGACGGCCGGAACTCGCGTTCGCCGCGCTGCACCCCGTCGACGGGTTGCAGCGCGTGCTGGGCGACGTACTGGGGGATCATGTCCGGTTGCAGCAGCACGACGTCCGGCCCGCTGCCGGACACCAGCGCGGCGCCGAGCTTCTCCTGCCTGCCCGCCCACGGCTGGAGTTCGACCCGCAGGTCCACGCCGCTGCGCGCCTCGAACCCGGCCTCGACCTCGTCCCAGAACTCCTTGCTCTTGGCCGGGTCCGAGATCACCGGGTACATCCACAGGGTCACCGCGGTGCCGGTCGCGGTCGTCCCGCACGCCACGAGCGAGAGCGTCGCCAGGGGGAGTGTCAAGGCCGCGAGAAGAACCCTCCTCATGCCGCGACCTCGTCGATGCCGAAGAGCTTCGCCGCGTTGCGCCACATCACGTGCTCGTACTCGCTTTCGGTCATGTTTGCGGCCGCGACCACACCCAGCGCGATGGCCGGGTCCACGAGCGTACTGTCCGTGCCGAACAACAGCTGCTCGACCGGCACCCGGTCGAGCGCGTACCGGAACCTGCCGCGATCGGTGATCGAGCAGCACGGCTCGAGGTAGAGCCGGTCACTGCGGCACGCCGCCTCGACCGCCGTCCGCCACGCCGGGCCGCCCATGTGCCCGGCGATCACCCGCAGGTCCTCGTGCTGCTCCAGCACGTCCACCAGACCGAGCACGCCGTCGTCCCACGTGTGGATCAGCACCGGCAGCTTCGCCCGCGCCGCCAGCCCCAGTGCGTCCCGGACCGGCTTCGACGTCAGCGGGTGCCCCGGATAGGTCGTGTGGATCTTGATGCCCGCGAACCGCCCGCCCGGCACGTGCCGCGCCAGCTCGTTCTCGGCCTCGGCGAGCTCGTTGGGGTTGACCACCAGGTAGCCGAGCAGTCGCGGTTGCTCGGCCAGCCGCCGCGCCATCCACCTGTTGCCGCTCACCATGTCGTAGGTGACCGCCTCCGACGCCGAGACGATCTGCCGGTCGATGCCGTAGCGGTCCATCAACGCGAGGTTGAGCTCGACCGCACCCACCTCCGTGGCGAAGAACCACGGTCCGGCGTGCGCGTGCACGTCGATGATCACTTCTCGTCCTCCAGGTGCGCCGTCCCCAGCCATCGGCTCGCGGTGCCACCGGCCACCTGCCGCCATTCCTCGTCGTTCAGCGCCGCCATGCGCAGTCGCAACGCCGACGGCATGACGTCGTGCAGCGGAGCCCGCGAGCCGTACGCGAGGTGGTGCGCGCCGACCTCGCCCGCGATCCGCTCGATGGAGTCGGGACCTACCAGCATGCGGGTGGAGGCCACGAACCCCGGCTCGCGGCGGGCGAGGACCACGAAGTCCGCCACCCGGTACGCGTGCACGTCCAGGAAGCAGACCCGCGCACCGCTGAACGGCCGCCAGAACCGGCTGACGTCCCCGCTCGTGAGCAGCACCAGCCCGTGTTCGACCGCGACGTCGACGACGTGCTGGAGGCCGGGGGAGTCCGGCTCGACCCACTGCTCGACCGGGAAGAGCCTCAGCAGCCGCACTCCGGCCGCCGCCAGCCGTCCGATCTCGGTCTCCGCCGTCAACGCGTCCCGGATGTCGACGGTGCCGACCGGGACCAGCCCGTGCTCCTGTTCCGAGGCCTTGCGCATCTCGTCGTTGCCGGAGCACGCGTCGAACAACGCGCCGCGCAGTGAGCAGATCAGCCCGCCGCGGATCCCGTGCCGCTGGAGCTCGTCCGTCACCGCGTCGAGCGAAGCGTCGACATCGAGGCTGGGGATCGCGCCGAACAGCACGTCCGCGTCGAGGTCGATTTCCTGCCGTTCGACCGGCACCGGTGGGAGAGGTGGCCTGAACATGACCACCAGCGTGCCGACCGTCCCTACACGCGCCCTACACGGCCGGGACGGCGATCGAGGTGATCAGGATGTCGTCCCGCACCGGCTACCGGCGGCTGACCCCCGCGATTGGCGTGTCCGGCAACAGGATGCGTGTGTCGGGATGCGGCCGAACTGACCACCGGCGCGATGTGCCGTCGCCTCGACGTCGAAGTCTTCGTCCCTCCGTAGCGTGCCGGACGGCCGCAGGCCTGATCCTGTTCATCTGCGATGACACCCTGCGCAAGGGCGCGGCGCCGTTCGGATCGCCGAGCTGGTGGCCTGTGCCGCCCTTCGCGATGGTGAGCCGGGAAGGGGCGTGCGTGGCGGTGGGAACGGGCGTTCGCGGCTGGTTGCCGGCCAGCCCGCACGAGCGCCGCTACGCGACGATCACCGCGATCGATTCGCTCGGCACCGGCAGCTTCCTGACGGTCAGCGTGGTCCTGTTCGTGACCGTCGTCGAGGTCACCCCGACGCAGATCGGCGTCGCGCTCGGCATCGGCGGGGTGCTCAGCGTGCTCACCAGGGTGCCACTCGGCCGGCTGTCCGACCGGCTCGGTCACCGGCGCAGCCTGGTGCTGGTGCACCTGTTGCGCGGGCTGGCCTTCCCCTGCTACCTGCTGATCGACGGGTACACCGCGTTCCTGGTGCTCAGCGTGGTCATCCTGGTCGTGGACGGCTGGGAGAGCCCGGTCCGCAAGGTGGTGCTGCTGGCGTTCGCGCCGCTGTCGGAGCGGGTCCGGATCGCCGCGTACAACCGGTCCGTCTTCAACGTGGCGTTCTCGGCCGGTTCGCTGCTCGGCGCGCTCGCGCTGCTGGACTCGACCGGTCGGGTGAGCCTGTACCTGGTGGTCGCCGCGAACTCGCTGTCGTTCCTGTTCGCCGCGGCGCTGGCGCACCGGTTGCCGTCGAGCGGCACGGCTTCGGCCACCCGCAGGCCTACGCCGGTGCGCAGCAGGCAGTACGCGGTGGTCGGGCTGCTGCTCGGTTGCCTGTTCATCTGCACCAGCGTGCTGACCATCGGTCTGCCGCTGCTGGTGCTGAGCGACTTCGCCGAGCACCGGTGGCTGATCGGCTTCTGCCTCGCGCTGCACACCGCGATCGCGATCGTCCTGCAGATCCGGCTGAGCCGCGGCACCTCCGACATCCGCGGCGCCTGCCGGGCCGGGGTGGTCGGCGGGTCGGTGCTGGCGGTGGCGTGCCTGCTGTTCTACGCGGGGGCGCGCACCAGCAGCCAGCTGACGGTCGGCGTCGGGCTGCTGCTGCTGGCCGTGGCGGCACTGTCGATCGGTGAGCTGATGGTGTCGGCCGCCACGTGGGGGCTGTCGGTCAGCCTGCGCAAGCACGACCTCACCGCGCACAACCAGTCGGTCTGGTCGATGTACATCTCGCTGCCGCAACTGCTCGGACCGTTCGTGGTGGTGTGGGCGCTGCACCAGTTCGGCGACGCGGGCTGGCTGGCGCTCGGCGCGCTGATCCTGCTCGCCGCGCTGGCGCTCAGACCTGTCTCGTTGGCGGTGGACCAGGCGATCACCCGCGGCGAGCATCGAACTTCTGCCAATTCTCGGCCACAGGAAATGGGGACGCTGGTGCCTGACACGTCGCTAACGTGGTTAGTGGTCGGTGCCGACCGTCTTCGGTCATCCGTCCGGCGGCCTGCCGAATGGCAGGTCGTCGAGTTGGCCTGTCCGACGGACGTGTTCGCCCCGGCCGTCGACGACAGTCAGCTCTACCTGCTCGACGAGGTCGGCTGCCCGACCGTCCGGTCCAGGACGCTGGACCAGGACGGCACGGTGCTCGCCGAGGCGACGCACTCGCCCGCGGAGTTGTTGCGGCAGGGGACGAACACTCCCATCGGGCTGCTCCGGGAGACCGCCGACGGCGTGCGGATGTACCTGCGCGTCAGCAGTTGCGCCGACCAGCACCGGTTTATCAAGGTGCCCGGTTCGCCGATTCCCCACCACGGAGCGGTGCGCGCGCTGTTCGCCGCAGCCGACGAGCACTTCCTGAAGGTGAACAACCACTTCTGCTACCAGGTCAAGTCACTGCCGGACGTCGAACTGGAGCACAAGTTCACCCTGGTCGACAATCCCGATGTGGGCCTGCTGGCCAGGGGCGTCTACGAGCTGGCCGTCTCGGGCCGACTGCCCGGCTGGCTCGTGCAGTTCCAGGACGAAGGCGTCCAGGTCTGGGACTTCCTGAACCACGTCTACGCCATCGAGCAGCCGACGGCGGACGCGGGCTACGTCTCGTTCATCCCGACCACCGACGGCCGGTACACGGTGAAGCGCAAGATCTTCACCGTGGACAGCGACGAGCGACCCGAACTGCGCAGTCGCGGCGTCGCCGTCACCGACTTCGACGAGCACCTGCGCGGCGTGCTCGGACTCACCCCGGCCTGGCACGCCAGCTTCCGCCGCGCGCGCCACGACATCTGCATCGAGTCCATCGAGACCGGCAACGCGTTCGTCATCTCCTTCGACCACAGCACGATCGTCGACGACGCCGGGGCCGCGGTGCCGGGGCTGGCCGAACTCGTCCAGTGCGAGATCGAGTACCGGTTCAGCCAGTCGTTGGCCCCGCTCGACCACCGGCAGGTGCACACCGACCTGGCGACGCTGCGGACGTTGCTGAACGACTTCTTCGACCGGCGCTCGATCTCGCACTACCAGCGCCACGAGTCGAAGCTGACCTTCCTGCGGACACAGCTCGCCGGTGTTCGCTGACCAGCCTCACCGCGGCGACACCGGGATGCTCAGCGCCCCCCGGATGTTGCGTGAGCGCCGTCGCACGACGGGTCCGCTGATGCGCAGGTCGGGGTAGCGCTGGAACAGCATTCGCATGCCGACGGCGGCTTCCAGTCTGGCCAGTCCGGCGCCGACGCAGTAGTGGATGCCGGAGGAGAACGAGAGGTGGCCGCGGCTGTTCGGGCGGTCCAGGTCGAGGACGTCGGGGTGGGGGAAGACGTCCGGGTCGCGGTTGGCGCCGGCGAGCAGCAGGACGACCAGGGAGCCGGTGGGCAGGTCGACGCCCTCCAGGGTGAGTGGTTCGGTGGTGGCGCGGACGGTGTACTGCACCGAGGAGTCCCAGCGCAGGACTTCCTCGACGGCGTTCTCGGCCGACTCCGGCGAGGTGATCACCCGCTCGCGGGCCTCGGGGTGCGTGAGCAGCGCCAGCCCGGCGTTGCCGATCAGGTTCAGGGTCGTCTCGTACCCGGCCATCATCAGCAGTTCGCACGTGGCCAGCAGGTCCTCGCGGAGGAACTCGTCCGAGTCCGACTGGGCCCTGATCACGCTGCTGACCAGGTCGTCGCCCAGGTCGCGCCGCCGTCCGTCGACCAGGTCGACGAAGAACGCCTCCAGGTCGACCAGCGCGGCGCGGACGCGGGCGAGCTCGGCGGCGGACCGGATGCCGTCGAGGGTCGCGCCGAGCACGGTGCCCCAGCGGATGAACCGCGCGTAGTCGATCTCGGGGATGCCGAACATCTCGCAGATGATCCGGATCGGGATGCGGGAGGCGAAGTCGTCCATCAGCTCCCACTGGTCACGACCCTCGACCTCGTCCAGGAACTCCCCGACGACCTTCTCCACCAACGGCGTCAGGTCGCGCAGCGCGCGGGGGGTGAACCACGGCGCCACGGTGCGGCGCAGCCGGGTGTGCCGGGGCGGGTCGAGGGCGATGAACGAGTCGTCGACCGGGTGGACTGGCCGGTTGCCCCCGGTGTCGAGCAGCAGCTTCTTCATGTCCATCAGCGACGCCCGCGTGTCCACGCCGAACCGCGGGTCGCGCAGCACCGAGTCGCTGACCCGGTGCGACGCCGACACGTGCACGCCGAGCCCGCTCCGGCTCAGGTCCCCGAGCGACCGGGCGCGCTCGTAGAACGGGTACGGGTCGGTGTCGCGGCCCGCGGTGAGGATCCGGGCCATCGGGTCGCCGCGCCACGCGAGCGGCGTGGTCACCGCCTTGAACCCCAGCAGCATGGCGCGCAGGCGCAGGGACTGCGCGAACGACGTGGTCATCGGTGGCCTCCGGGTGGTGCGGCTTTCGCGAACACGAGGTCGAGCAGCGAGTCGGGGAGCAGCCGGTACAGCACGCTGCCCGCGCGGGCGTCCGGGCCGACCTGGTAGCGGGACCTCGGGCGGCGCGCGTCGAGCACCCTGGCCACGGTCCTGGCGAAGTCGTCCGGCACGGTCCCGCTGCGCCGCGCGCGCTTGTCGTTGGCGGCCAGGAAGTGCCGGAACGGCACCCGGTAGAGGTCGCCGACGTCCGCGTCGGCGGTGTCGAGCAGGTCGTCGCCCTGCTCGGCGAGCTTGGTCCAGATCGGTGTCATGATCGCGCCGGGCTGCACGACCGACACCGCCACGCCGAACGGCCGCAGCTCGCGCCGCAGCGCGTCGCTGAGCCCTTCCTTGGCGAACTGGGACGCCGCGTACGCGCCGAGGTAGGGCGAGGCGATCCGGCCGAGGCCGGAGCTGACGTTGACGACCCGGCCGGAGGCCTCGCGCAGCAGCGGCAGGAACGCGCTCGTGACGGTCGCCGTGCCCACCACGTTGATCTCCAACTGGTCGCGCAGCCGTTGCGGGCTCAGGCATTCCAGCGGTCCCGGCACGCACACGCCCGCGTTGTTGACCAGCCCCCACAGCTCGTGGCCCACGGTCTTCACCGCCGCCCGCACGGTCGCCTGGTCGGTCACGTCCAGCAGGACCGGGCGCAGCAGGCCGGAGGTCGAGGCGGCGACGAGCGCGTCGCCGTCGGACTCGCGCCGGACCCCGGCGAACACCCGGTAGCCGAGCCGGTCCAGGTGCAGGGCGCACGCCTTGCCGAGCCCGGACGACGCCCCGGTGACGACGACCGACCGGTCGTCCGGTGAGATCCTCACGACGTCCCCTCCAGTGCCGAGAGCAGGATGTCGACGCTGTCGGTGGCGATGCGCTCGGCGCGCTCGGTCGGCACCGCGTCGTCGACGTAGGAGAAGTTCCACGACAGCTGGTCGTGGCTGGTGTTGGCGGTCGCCACGAGGTAGCCGCTGATCGACGGCCCCGCGACGAACTGCGCCTCCGACAGCCGCCACGGCCCGATCGCGTCGGGGAAGTGGTGGCGGCCGATGTTGGACAGGCACAGGTTCCCCGGTCCCCGCGCCTCCACCAGCTCGCGGAACGAGGCACTGCCGGGGACGTCGGCGGGGCAGACCCAGCGCAGCAGGTTGATCACCGCGAAGTGGTCGCCGCGCCGCTTGCGCCGGGCCACGTCCCGGCTGACCGCCCTCGCCATGTCCCAGAACGGTTCCCCCGGCTCGTAGTCCACGAACGACGGCACGGTCGCGATGTACGCACCGGCGTCGCGGTCGGACACCGGTGGGGCCAGCTCGCCGCGGAAGTCGACGGGGGAGCCGATCGCGAACGCGCACCGCTCGGCCACCCGCGCGTCCCGCGCGACCGCGGTGACCATGGCCGCGGCCAGCGCGCCGTGGACCGTCGCGCCCTCCCGCTTGCACGACCGCGACAGCGCGTCGAGCCGGGTGAAGTCCAGCGCCCGGTGCACGAACCGCGACCGCCGCCGCTCGTCGGGCACGACCTCGCTGGGCACTAGGCGGCGCACCGCGGCGCGCCGCAACCGCCGCTGGTCGGGCAGCACGCGCGAGGCGATGCCCAGCACGCCGCCGAGGGCCCGCTGCCGAGCCGGGAACATGTCCTCCGGCGCGGGCAGCGGCGCCAGCGGGACGGCGGACCCCGGCTCGGCCGCGAACTCCAGCACCTCCCGCAGCAGCGCCAGCGCGGTGATCGCGTCGGAGACGCAGTGCGACACCGTGAGGAGCAGGTCGTGCGTGTCGTCGCCGTGGTCGAGCAGGACCGCGCGGCACAGCGGACCGGTGGCCACGTCGACGCGGTCGACCAGTTCGCGTTCGACCTCGCGCTCCCAGCGGGCGTCCCCTTCGACAACCCGAAGCGGGATCGGGATCGCGGTGGTGGCGACGAACTCGGGGTTCGCGTCGGCGACGATCGTGGTGCGCAGCAACGGGTGTCGACTCTGCACGGCGTCGAGCCCGGAGCGGACCGCTTGCGGCGACAGCGGTCCACGGACCCGGACGCGGGCGACGACGTTGAGCGGCGAGAGCCGGTCGGCGATCCAGTACCACCGCTCGACCGGGCTCAGCGGCCGGTTGACCTCGGTCACGTGCTCCTCGTTCCTGCCGTGGCGGGGAAGGTCATGGCGGACGCGTTCCGCCGGTGCAGCAGCGGTTCCGGCATCCACCGGAACGCCGCGTCGCGCACGAGCCGCGCCCACGGTCGTTCGGCCTGTTCGAGGCGGCTCAGCGCACGGGAGTCCCGGACCATCCGCCGGGTGCGGGCCCGGCGCTCGTCCTCGTAGCGCCGCAACCCCTGCCGCGGGTCGGTGGCGTCGGCCAGGCAGCGGGCGAGCACCACGCCGTCCTCGACGGCCATCCCGGCGCCCTGGCCCAGGCTCGTCAGCATCGGGTGCGCGGCGTCGCCGAGCAGGGTCACCGGGCCGTCGCCCCACGTCCGCAGGAACGGCCGGTCGCGCGCGGCCAGTCCGACGATCGCCTCCTCCGGGGTGGCCTCGACCGCGGCGCGCACCTCGTCGGCCCACCCGTCGCAGGCGCGCAGGACCTGGTCCTTGGTGCCGTCCCAGGTGGTGTTGTTCCTGGTGCCCCACCAGTAGACGCGGCCGTGCCCGATGTCGACGAGCCCGAACCGGCTGCCGCGCCCCCAGTAGTGCGCCACGTGCCCGGCGGGCAACGCCTCGTGCGCGAACGGGATCGTGGCCAGCCAGCACACGTACCCCGCGTCACGGGGCGTCTCCGGCCCGACGAGCCGCTCGCGCACCGCCGAGTGGAACCCGTCCGCCCCGATCAGCACGTCGCCGCGGGCCACCCGGCCGTCGGCGAAGTCCACCCGCACGCCCCCACCGTCGGCGGTGAACCCGGTCGCCGAGGCGCCGACCGCGATCGGGCAGTCGCCCGCGGCCTCCAGCAGCGCCTCCCGGAGGTCGGCCCGGTGCACGCACACGCTGGGCGCGCCGAGCCGGTCGCCGATCGACCTCACCGGCACCGCCCTGATCCGACGGCCGTCGAACGTGTTGAGGTGGAACGACTCGATGGCCCGGCCCCGGTCCTCCAGCGCCAGCTCGACGCCGTGCCCGCGCAGCGCGGCGACGGCGTTGCTCATGAGCGACAGCCCGGTGCCCTCGACGCGCGGCTCGGGCGCCCGCTCGTACACCTCGACGTCGATCCCGACGCGGCGCAGGGCGACGGCGGCGACCAGCCCGCCGATGCCCGCGCCGACGACGATCGCCTTGGTCACCGGTCCTCGCCCTCGATGAGCTCGGACAGGGCGTTCGCGACCTCGCGCACGTGGGGCTCCTCCATCATCTCCAGGTGGTCGCCCGGCACGTCCACGACGTCGAGTCGGCCGCCGACCAGGCCACCCCACCCGTTGGCGGGGTCGCGGTGCAGGCTGCGGGCGGCGTCGTGAGCCGGTTCGAGCAGGCCGGGCAGCGCGGCGGTGGCGCGGATGAGCGCGACGTCCTCGGCCAGCACGTCCGGCCGGTAGTCCAGGACTGCCCGCCAGTTCGCCGCGAACACCCCGAACAGCCGCCGCACCACGGCCGCCGGGCTGCCCGGCGGCAGCACGCCCGCGTCGACGGCCAGCCGGGCCGCGTGGTCGAACCGGTCGCCCTCGGGCAGCCGCGGAACGTCGTCGCCGCGCAGCAGCTCCCACAGGAACCAGGTCAGCAGCACGTCGTCGGACACCTCGTCGCGCGGACCCGGCGCCAGCGCGATGGTGTCGATCAGCACCAGCCGTTCGACCTCGTCGCCCTCCGCGCGGATCAACCTGGCCATCTCCACGGCCACGAACCCGCCGAACGACCAGCCCGCGACGAGGTACGGCCCGGTGGGCCGCACCCGGCGGATCGCGTCGAGGTAGTAGCGGGCCAACTCCTCCACCGTCCGCAGCGGCTCGGTGCCCGGCTCGCTCCCGGCCGCCTGCAACGCGTACAGCGGCCGGTCACCGGGCAGGTGCCGGGCCAACGGCAGGTAGCACAGGACGTTCCCGCCGATCGGGTGGACCAGGAACACCGGGTTCCCGGTCCCGTGCTCCCGGATCGGCACCAGCGGGTCGAAGTGCGCGGTGGCGCGGTCGGACCGCAGGCGCTCGGCCAGCCCCGCCACCGTCGGCGCGGCGACGAACGCGGACAGCGGTATGTGCACGCCGTAGCGCTTCTCCAGCACCACGACCAGCCGCATCGCCGTCAACGACGTGCCGCCCAGCGCGAAGAAGTCGTCGTGCACACCCGGTTCCGGCACGCCCACCAGCTCGGCCAGCACCTCGACCAGTGCCCGCTCGTACTCGTCGCGCGGTGGCGCGGACGCGGTCGTGGCGGCCGCCTTCGGCACGATCCGCCGCAGCGCCGCGTCGTCGCGCTTCCCGCTCGGCGTCCACGGCAGGCTCGGCAGCCACTCGAAGTGCGACGGCACCAAGTGTTCCGGCAGCGCGGCCCGCAGCGCCGTCCGCAGCTCCTCGGCGTCACCGGGCTCGCCGACCAGGAACGCCACGAGCCGCGCCTCGCCGTTCTCCCGCCGCGCCACCACGGCCACCTCGGGCACGCCGAGCGCGGTGATCGCCAGCTCGACCTCGGCGGGTTCGACCCGGTAGCCCCGGATCTTGAGCTGGGTGTCCCGCCGCCCGAGGCAGACCAGGTCGCCGTCGGGCAGCCGCAGCCCGAGGTCGCCGGTGCGATACAGGCGTTCGCCGTCGACGTGCACGAACCGGTCGGCCGTCAGCTCCGGCCGGTCGTGGTACCCGACGGCCAGGCCCTCGCCGCCGATGTGGATCTCGCCGCGGACGCCGACCGGGACCGGTCGCGACCGCTCGTCGAGCAGCAGCACCCGCAGCCCGTCGAACGGCCTGCCGATCGGGGGCAGCGCGGGGAAGTCCCACGGGTTCCCCGACATCGTGAACGTCGTCGCCACGTGCGTCTCGGTCGGCCCGTACTGGTTCTCCAGCAGCAGTCCCGGAACGGACGCGCAGAACCGCCGGATCTCGTCGGTCACCCGCAGCTGCTCGCCGGAGGAGATCACCGCCCGCAACGCGCGCGGTGCCACGCCGAGCGCGTCCGCGGCCTCGGCGAACTGCTGGAGCGCCACGTACGGCAGGAAGATCCGCTCGACCCGAGCGCTGTCCACCAGGCGCAGCAACGACACCGGGTCGCGCCGGTCCTCGTCGGACACCAGCACCAGCGTGCCGCCGCCGCACAGCGTGGAGAAGACCTCCTGGAACGACACGTCGAACCCGATCGGCGCGTACTGGAGCGTCCGGCCGCCGACGACACCGGTCGCGGACCGGTTCTGGCCCGCCACCACGTTCGCCAGCGCCCGGTGCGGCATCACCACCCCGTTCGGCTTTCCGGTCGACCCCGAGGTGAACAGGACGTAGGCGGCGTCGTCCGGTGACACCCCCAGTGCCACCGGCTCCCCGTCGCCCGTCAGCAGCACCTCGGGGTCGAGCACGACCGCCGGGTCGGCGATGAGCCCGGAGTGTCCTTCGTGGACTATGACGCGGAACGGCCGGACGTCCTCGACCACGGCGGCGATCCGGGCCGCCGGGTAGCCGGTGTCCAGCGGCACGCACGCGCCACCGGCCTTCGCGATCCCCAGCAGCACGGCGACCAGCTCGAACGACCGGTCCAGCGCCACGCCGATCCGGGCGCCGCGCGGGGCGCCCAGCGCCACCAGGTTGCGGGCCACCCGGTTCGCCGCCCCATCCAGCTCCCGGTAGGTCCAGGTGTCGTCGCCGAACACCAGCGCGACGGCCTCGGGCGCCCGCGCCACCCGCCGTTCGAACTCGCGCACCACGTGCGGCGGCTCCTCGGTCGCCAGGAACCCGAAGTCGACCGGCTCGTCCGGCCGGTCGACGATCCTGGCCAGCAGGTCGGTGTACGCCCGGGCCAGCAGCTCGGCCTGGTCGACGGTGAACCGCGGCGCCTCGCAGTCGACCCGCACCCTGATCCGCTGGTCGGTGGGGTCGACGAACGCGGTGACCACCAGCGCGAAGTTGGTCTCCTCCCACACCTCGAACCCGAGCAGCTCCACGTCCGGCAGCGCCAGCACGGGCTCGACGACGTGCAGGTGCACGTGGTTGAACGCGGTCTCCAGCACCGGTCCGCCGTGCTCGCGCCGGATCTCGCTGATCGGGAAGTGCCGGTGCGGGTGGCCCGCGACCTCCTGCCCGCGCACCTCGCGCACGACGTCCAGCCACGTGCCGGGCGTGCCGTCGAGCCGCACCGGGAGGGTGTTGAGGAACAGCCCGGCCGTCCGGTCCGCGCCCGCCTCCTCCGGCCGGGCGTGCGTGACCAGCCCGGTCACCAGGTCGTCCTGCCCGCAGAACATCCGCAGCACCAGGCAGTGCGCGGCGAACAGCACCGACTTCACCGGGACGACGTGCTCGCGGGCGAACGCGCGCAACCGCGCGTCCAGGCCGGTGGGCAGGGACGCCGACCGCACGACGAGGTCGCGGCCGCCGGGTGCCGCGTGCGCGCCGAACCCGGTCGGCAGCGCGGGCGTCGCGCCCTCCAGCAGCCGCCGCCAGTACTCGCGCGGCGCCTCCGAGGCGAGCGTCCGGCGTTCGTCGAGCACGTGCCGCGCGGCCGACGGCGGCGGGTCGGCGGGCACCGGGCCGATGCCGGACCCGGTGTCGTGCAGGTAGTCCTGGAGCAACTCGCGGATCAGGCTCGCCACGCTCCAGCCGTCCAGGATCGCGTGGTGGAAGCTCAGCACGAGGTCCACCCGGTCGTCGGTCAGGACGTGCGCGCGGAACAGGTACAGCGGCGGCCGGTCGAACTCGTAGTCGTGGAACCGCCGGTCCTCGACGTGCTTGCGCACCTCCACCTCGGCCTCGGCCGGGTCGACCGCGCGCAGGTCCACGACGTCCAGCCCTCCGTCCACCTCGGCGCGCACGACCTGCAACGGCGTGCCCGCCAGCTCGAACGACGACCGCAGTACCGGGTGCCGGGCGACCAGCGCGGCGAACGCCCGCCGGAACTCCTTGCCGTGCCAGCGGATTCCCAGCGTGTAGCGGAAGACGTCGTGGTACACGGCGGACTTCTCGTGCGCGCGGCTGTGGTAGAGCAGGCCGAGCTGCAACGCCGTGACGGGGTGGGCGTCCACGGCCCCGGCCAACCCGGCCCGGTCCACGGCGGGCACGAGGTCGAACGGCGCCAGGTCCACGACGTCGTGGACCGCGGTGACCCGCGTGGCGAGTGCGGCGACGGTCGGGTGGGCGACCAGGTCGGACAGGCCGAAGTGCAGGCCCCGCTTCGCCGCCTCCGCGCGGATCCGCAACGACAGGATCGAGTCGCCGCCGAGCGAGGCGTAGTCGGTGCGCACACCCACCGACGGCACGCCGAGCACCTCGGCCCACACCGCCGCCAGCGCCGCCTCCACCGCCGTGGTCGGCGGGTCGTCCACGGTCTGGTGCGTCGGGTCGGGCAGCGCGGCCCGGTCGGCCTTCCCGTTGGGCGTCAACGGGATCCGGTCGATCCGCACCAGGTGCGCGGGGACCATGAAGTCCGGCAGCGCCTTCGCGAGGTGCTCCCGCGCGTGGTCGACGTCCTGGTCGGCCACGTAGTACCCGACCAGCCGCACGCCGTGCGCCGTGCGCCGGTCCACGACCACCGCGTCGCGCACGCCGGGGCAGGACGCGAGCCGGTCGCGCACCTCGCCGAGCTCGACCCGGTTGCCGCGGATCTTCACCTGCCCGTCCTCGCGGCCCAGGTACTCCAGGGTCCCGTCGGCCAGCCACCGCGCGACGTCGCCGGTGCGGTACATCCGCCGTCCGGGCGCGAACGGGTCGGCCACGAACCTGGTCGCGGTCAGCGCGGGCCGGTCCAGGTAGCCCCGCGCCACGCCGACCCCGGACACGCACAGCTCACCGGGAGCGCCCGCGGGTTGCGGGAACCCGTGGCGGTCCAGCACGTACAGCCGGATGTTGTCGATCGCCCGGCCGATCGGGACGCGCGGACCGGGCGCGCAGTCGTGGAACGACACGTCGACCGTCGCCTCGGTCGGCCCGTAGAGGTTGACCAGCCGCGCGCCGCCGAGCACCCGGTGGAACCGCTCGACCAGCGCGGGCGACAGCGCCTCACCGCTGCAGAACACCCGCCGCAACGACCTCGCGCGCACCGGGTCGGCCTCCACCTGGTCCAGGAACGGCCCGAGCATCGACGGCACGAAGTGCGCCACCGTGACCCCGTGCCGGTCGACGGCCCGCAGCACGGCGAGCGGGTCCTTCTCCCCACCAGGCTCCAGCAGCGCCAGCCGGGCCCCGGCCAGCGCCCACCAGAACAGCTCCCACACCGACACGTCGAACGACACCGGTGTCTTCTGCAGCAGCACGTCCCGCTCGTCGAGCGGGTACCTCCGCTGCATCCACTCCAGCCGGTTCACCACCGACCGGTGCTCGACCGCCACGCCCTTCGGCCGCCCGGTCGAGCCGGACGTGTAGATCACGTAGGCCAGCCCGCCCGCGTCGGTCGCCACGCCGTCGCAGGCGCCGGTGAGGTCGTCCACCTGTCGCACCAGCGGCCCGTCGAACGAGGTCGGGCCGTCCACCAGCACGACCTTCGCCCCGCTGTCGGCCAGCATGAACCGCAGCCGGTCCTCCGGGTAGCCGCGGTCCAGCGGCACGTACGCCGCGCCCGCCTTGAGGATGCCCAGCAGCGCCACGAGCAGCGGTCGCCCGCGGTCGAGCAGCACGGCCACCCGGTCGTCCCGCCCGACCCCGGTGGCGCGCAGTCCGGCCGCGACCCGGTCGGCCCGCACGTCCAGCTCCGCGTAGGTCATCGGGGAGTCGCCGAGGACCGCGGTCCGGCCGGGCCCCCGCGCGACCTGCTCGGAGATCAGCTCGTGCAGGGTGCGGTCGTCGACCGGCACCGAGGGCGCGTCGGCGCTGACGAGCCGGTCGCGCTCGGCCGCGGTGAGCATCGGCAGCGCGGCCAGCACCGGCTCCGGCTCGGCGAGGCCACCCACGAGCAGCGCGCGCACGTGCCGGGCCATCGCCTCGACCGGGAAGTCCGCGTCGAACACGTCGCACGCGTAGTCCAGGTCCACCACCACGTCGGCGGTGTCGTCGAACTCGGTCAGCACGACCGCCAGCGCGTCCTGGTCGTGCGAGTGCCCGACCCCGGCCATGTCGCGGGCGACGCCGGGGATGGCCGCGCGGCCGGGGTAGCGCATGTACGAGACCGTCACGTCGAACAGCTGCCGCGGCGACCCGGCGGGGAGCGCGCGCAGCAGGTCGCCCAGCGACAGCCGGTCGCGCCGCTTGAGCCCGTAAGTCCTGGTTCGGACCTCCGTAGCCAAATCCCGGAGCGTCCGATCGCCCGGCACGGGCAGGCGCAGCGGCAACGTGCTCGCGAACTGGCCCACGGTCTGCTTGTCGGCGAACGTCCGCCGGTTGAGCGAGGGCACGCCGAGCACCACCTCGTCGGCGCCGTGCACCCGCGCCAGGTAGGTCGCGAACGCCGCCGTGACCGCGGTGAACGGCGAGTGGCCGCCCGCGCGGATCCGGTCGATCAGCGCGCCGGGCAGCACGAACCGGTGCCGGGCTGTGGTCCGCGCGCCGCTCATCGCCTTGCGGGGGAACAGGACCGGCTCGACGCCCGCGAGGAAGCCCCGGTAGAAGTCGCGGTCCGCCTCGAAGTCCGCCGACTCCCGGTAGCGCCGCTCGCGGTCGACGAACGGCAGGTAGGAGCGGGTGGGGAAGGCGAGCGGCTCACCGGTGCGCACGACGTGGGCGTAGTCGTCGAGCACCTGGCAGAGCGCCTGGTGCAGGGCCCAGCCGTCGGCCACGACGTGGTGCGCGGCGATGCACACGTGCACCGCGGCGGTGCCCTCGACCAGCAGCGCGGCCCGCACCACGGGCCCACCGCGCAGCGGGAACGGCCGGTGGAACACGGCGTCGACCCACGCGTCGCACGCCTCCCGGTCGGCCAGCTCCACGACCTCCGCGGGCGCCGGTTCGGGGTCCGGCCACTGGTGCGGCACGCCGTCGTGCTCGTCGAAGCGCAGCCGCAGGGCGTCGTTGCGGTCCAGCGCGCGTGCCAGGCACGCCCGCAGCACGGCGACGTCGACGTCCCCGGTGAGCCGGTCGAGGGCGACGGAGTTGTGCTGCGCGAGGTGCGGCAGGTGCGAGGCCGCCGCCCAGATGTCGCGCTGGGCCGCGGTCAGCGGAATGCGTGCGGAACGGGTCACGGTGCGTCCCCTGTTTCGTTGCCCTGTGTCCTGCCGCTTTGTCTAGTGCCCTTTCGTTGTTCGATGTCGACGTCTGGACGGTGTACGACAATGTCTGGACAATGGGCGCGAAATCTGGGGATGGTGCACATGCCGCGTCGTGAACGCCCATTGGATGTGGGCGACAGCCCGTTGCTGGGATTCGCCGCCGATTTGCGCGCGGTACGGGAGAAAGCCGGGAGCCCGCCTTATCGGGAATTGGGTGTGATCGCCCACTACTCGGCCGCGACCCTGTCCGACGCCGCGGGCGGCCGGAAGCTGCCGAGGCTCGCGGTGACCCTCGCCTACGTCCGCGCGTGCGGCGGTGACCCGGTCGAGTGGGAGGCCCGCTGGCACGCCCTCGCGGCCGAGCTGAGCGCCGCCGGGGAACCGGCCGACGGCGACGCGGGCTCGCCGTACGTGGGCCTGGCGGCGTTCCAGCCCGAGGACAGCGCCCGGTTCTTCGGCCGGGAACGGCTGGTCGAGGAGGTGCGCGCCCGGCTGGCCGAGCACCGGTTCGTCGGCGTGCTCGGCGTGTCCGGCGCGGGCAAGTCGTCGCTGCTGCGGGCGGGCCTGCTGCCGGGGCTGCGCGCCGCGCTGTTCACCCCCGGCGCCCGGCCGATGCGCGAGCTGGCGAGGGTGCTCGCCGAGCACCCGCCGGGCGACGAGCTCGTGGTGGTCGTCGACCAGTTCGAGGAGGTGTTCACGCTCTGCCGCGACGAGTCCGAGCGCGCCCGGTTCATCGACGCGCTGCTGGCCGAGGCGGAGCCCGACGTCGGGTCGCGCCGGGTCGTGGTGGGCATCCGGGCCGACTTCTACCACCGCTGCGCCGCGCACACCGGGCTCGCGCGGGCGTTGGCGGAGGCGCAGGTCGCCGTCGGTCCGATGAGCAGCGACGAGCTCCCGCAGGCGATCATCAAGCCCGCCGTCCAGGCCGGGTGCACGGTCGAGGGGCCGCTGCTGGCCAAGATCGTCGCCGACGCGACCGGGCAGGCCGGGATGCTGCCGCTGGTGTCGCACGCCCTGCTGGAGACGTGGCGCCGCCGCCGCGGCAACGCGCTGACGGTGGCGGGGTACGAGGCGTCCGGCGGCATCCACGGCGCCATCGCGCAGACCGCCGAGCAGGTCTACACCGCGCTCGACCCCAGCAGGCAGCGCCGCGCCAGGCAGATCCTGCTGCGGCTGATCACCCTCGGCGAGGGCAACGAGGACACCCGCCGCCGGGTGCCGTGCGGCGAGCTGGACGACGACCCGGACACCGCCGCCGTGCTGGACGCGCTGGCCCGTGCCCGGCTCGTGGTGCTGGACCGCGACTCCGTGGAGATCGCCCACGAAGCCCTGATCAGGTCGTGGCCGCGGCTGCGCGACTGGCTGGCCGAGGACCGCGCCGACATCCGCGTCCACCGCGGCCTCACCGAGGCAGCGGCCGCCTGGGAGGCCGTGCGGCGTGACCCCGGCGCGCTCTACCGGGGCGTCCGGCTCGCGGTCACCGGCGACTGGGCGAAGCGGCACGCCGACGACATGACCGCGCACGAGCGGTCGTTCCTCGACTCCAGCACGCACGCCGAGGAGGCGGACCAGGCGTTGCGCCAGCGCCGCAACCGGCAGCTGCGCTGGCTCACCACCGCGCTGTCCGTGCTGCTCGTGGTGGCCGTGGCCGTCACGGTCGTGGCCGTCCGGCAACGCCAGGACGCCGTCAGCGAAGGCCGGGTCAGCACCTCGCGGCAGCTCGCGGCCGAGGCCGAGACGCTGGCGGGCAAGGACGTCGCCCGAGCCATGCGCGCGAGCCTGGACGCCTACCAGAGCTACCCCACGGTCGAGGCGCGCAGCGAGGTGCTCAGCCTCGCGTCGCGGCGCGACTACCAGGCACTGCTGCCCTCGCCGTCGGACGTGCGCACGAAACCGGCGTTCACCCCGGACGGACGGCTGCTCGCCGCGCCCGGCGCACCGGGGCGCGTCGACCTGTGGGACGTGGCCGACCACACCCGCCGCACCGAGCTGAGCGGCTCGTTCGGCCAGGTGCTGGTGGTCGCGGTCAGCGGGGACGGCGCCCTGCTCGCGGCGGGCACCCAGGACGGCGAGGTGCTGATCTGGCGGCTGGCCGACCGGTCGCTGGTGGCCCGCGCGTCGGCCTCGCCCGAACCGGTCCGCGAGCTGCGGTTCAGCCCCGACGGCCGGGTGGTCGCCGTGGCGGACGCGGCCGCGACCCGGCTGCTGGGCGCCGGGGACGCCCGGCTGGTGGCCGCACCCGGCTCCGGCGCCGGGTCGGGGTCGCTCGCGTTCAGCCCGGACGGCACGACGCTGGCGTTCACCGACGGCGGCGGGGTCGTGCTGTGGGACCTGCGCACCGCCACCGCCGTCGGCACCCTGCCCTCACCGGAGGGCCAGCTCAGCTCGGTCGCGTTCAGCCCGGACGGCCGCACGGTCGCCACCGCCGGGGCCGGGCGCTCCGTGCGGCTGTGGGACGCGGGCACCCGGCAGCGGGTGGCCGACCTCGACCACGTGGACAGCGTCGCCCAGGTCGAGTTCGACCCGACCGGCGGACGGCTGTTCTCGGTCGACGTCGGCGGCACGGTGGCCGTCTGGGACCTGGCCCGCCGGGCCCGCGTCGGCCAGCTGCTGCGCAACAAGAACCACGGCGTCGGCGCCGCGGTGGTCAGCCCGGACGGCCGGTTCATCGCGGGCAGCAGCAAGTCCGGCTTCCTGCTCTGGGACCGCACCCGCGTCCCGTTCATCGGCCACGTCGACACGGTCAGCGGGGTCGCGTTCGACCCGGTCGGCGGCAACGTCGTGAGCAGCAGCGCGGACGGGTCGCTGCTGGTCTGGGACCGCGAGACCCGCGCCCCGCTGGCGTCCGCGCCGGGCGGCGGGACGTCGTCGCTGGAGACGCGCGGCCCGTGGGTGAGCCCGGACGGGCGGTGGGTCGTCGTGGGTTACGGCGGCAGGCTGGTGCTCCGCGACGCCACCACGTTGGCCGAGGTCAGGACGGTGATCGAGGGGCACGTGGTGGAGAAGGCGGTGTTCAGCCCGGACTCGCGGACGCTGGCGGTGATCGTGGACGCGAGGACCGTGCGGTTCGTCGACCTGGCGACCGGGAGCCACCGCGACCGGACCGTGGACGGCGACGGGGCGCTGGACGTCAACTACAGCCCGGACGGCCGTTCGCTGGCCGTCGCGACCGTCCGCGGCCGGGTCCTGGTCTGGGACACCGAGACCGACGACGAGGTCGTCGTGGCCGAGGACGGGCACGCGTCGACCGTCGTGTTCAGCCCCGACGGGACGGTGCTGGCCGCCACCACCTACCACGACGGCGCCGGGCGGGTCGTGCTCTGGGACGCCGCGAGCCACCGGCGGACCGGGGAGCTGACCGACCCCGGCGGCCGGTTCAGCTCCCTCGCCTACAGCCCCGACGGGCGGCTCATCGCGACCTTCGACCACGACGACACGGTGACCCTGCTCGACGCGGCCACGCTCACCCGGTGGGCGGTGCTGTCCGGGCACACCGGACCGGTGACCGACCTGGCGTGGAGCCCGGACGGCACGTTGGCCAGCGCCAGCCGGGACCTGACCGTGACGCCGTGGACCACCGACGTGCAGGCCGCGCTCGGGGAGCTGTGCCGGGCGCTGGCCTCGGACTTCCACGACGGGGGAGCGCCTCCCGCGGCGTGCGCGGGCCTGTCCTCCTAACACGGGAACGTTGTACGACGTCGAGCCGGGAGCGTTGAACGACAAAGTCGGAACAATAGGACTGCGAATTAACGGGAAATGGGTGCGATCCGGTCGTTGCGGGTTCGCTCGGAGGTGTGCCAGCATCTGCGTCGATGCGGTGGGGAATGTCCCGCATTTCCTCTTGCGACTTCGGCGAATGCCTTGGAGTGATCTGCTGTGGAAACCGGGAGCACAATGCGGTCGATCCCGACCGCGCGCAGTTGTCCGTTCGACCCGCCGGACGAGCTCGGTCGGGCGCGGGAGGTCGCGCCGATCAGCCGGTTCTCGTTCCCCGACGGCCACCTCGGCTGGATCGCCACCGGCTACGCGGCCGTCCGCACGGTGCTGACCGACCCCCGGTTCAGCCACCGCGCGGACCTCGTGCGGCCGACGCTCGCCATGGACCGGGTGGAGATCCCCGAGGTGCTGCCCGGCATGTTCACCCGGCTCGACCCGCCGGAGCACACCAAGTACCGCAAGCTGCTCACGTCCGAGTTCACCCTGCGCCGGGCCAACGAGCTCGCGCCGCGGATCGAGCAGATCGCCGAGTCGCTGCTCGACGAGATGGAGCGCCGGGGGCCCGCGGTCGACCTGCTGCGCTCCTACGCGCTGCCGCTCCCGTCGCTGCTGATGTGCGAGGTGCTCGGCCTGCCCTACGCCGAGCACGACCGGTTCCAGCACGACTCCGACACGCTGTTCGACCTCAGCGCGTCGGAGGAGGACACCATCGCCTCCTGGCAGTCGATGATCGACTTCCTGACCACGGCCATCAAGGCGAAGCACGAGGAGCCCACCGACGACGTGCTCGGCAGGCTCGTCTCCGGTGGTGAGCTCGACGACGGCGAGCTGGTCACCGTGGCGATGATCCTGCTGATGGCCGGCCACGAGACGACGTCGAACACGTTGACGCTCGGCGTGTTCGCGCTGCTGGAGCACCCCGAGCAGCTGGCCGCGCTGCGCGCCGACCCGTCGCTGGTGGACAACGCCGTCGAGGAGCTGCTGCGGTACCTGACGGTCAGCCACATCGGCCCGGTGCGCACCGCGGTCGAGGACGTCGAGGTGGCGGGCACGCTGGTCAAGGCGGGGGAGTCCGTCACGATGTCGCTGGCCGCGGCCAACCGCGACCCCGTCCGGTTCCCGAACCCCGACGTGCTGGACCTGACCCGCTCGGCGGCCGGGCACGTGTCGTTCGGCGGCGGCGTGCACCTGTGCACCGGCCTTCAACTGGCCCGCGCGGAGCTGCGGATCGGGCTCACCGCGCTGCTGCGCCGGTTCCCGACGCTGCGGCTCGCCGTGCCCGCGGCCGACATCCCGTTGCGCGAGACGATGGTGGTCTACGGCACGCACGGCCTGCCGGTCACCTGGGACGTCGGGTGACCAGCACCCTCGACGGGCTGGCGCTGCACGGCGGGACCCCGGTGCGCACCCGCCCGTTCCCGGTGGCGACCGAGGCGGCGGGGCGCACGTTCGGGGCGGAGGAGAGCGCCGCGGTGCTGGAGGTGCTGGCGGGCGGCAGGCTCAACGCGCTCGGCGGCTCGCACGTCGCCGGGCTGGAGTCGGACATGGCCCGGCTGCACGGCGTCGGCCACGCGGTGGCGTGCAGCTCAGGCACGGCCGCGCTGCACATGGCGATCGGCGCGCTCGACCCCGATCCGGGCGACGAGGTCGTCACCACGCCGGTGACCGACTTCGGCACGATCATCGCGATCCTGGCGCAGAACGCGGTCCCGGTGTTCGCCGACGTCGACCCGTTGACCGGCAACCTCAGCCCGGAGAGCGTGCGGCGCTGCCTGTCCCCGCGCACCCGCGCCGTCGTGGCCGTGCACCTGCTCGGCGCGCCCGCGCCCGTCGTCGAGCTGGCCGACGTCGCCCACCGCCACGGCGTCCCGCTCATCGAGGACTGCGCGCAGGCGCTGCTCACCGAACCGGCTCCCGGCAGGCTCGCGGGCACCGTCGGCGACATCGGCTGCTTCAGCCTCCAGCAGTACAAGCACATCACCTGCGGCGACGGCGGTCTCGCCATCACCGACGACCCCGCGCTGGCCCGACGGCTCCGGCTGTTCGGCGACAAGGGGCGGCCGCGCGACACGGCGGCCCGCACGCACCTGTCGTTCGGGATGAACTACCGGATGACCGAGTTGCAGGGCGCTGTTGCCAAGGTCCAGCTCGGCAGGCTCCGCGACGTCGTCGAACGACGCAGGCGCGCCGCCCACCGGCTGGTCGAGTCGTTGCGCGACCTGCCCGGCATCACCCTGCCGGAGGAGGACGGCCACAGCTTCTGGTCGTTCCCGCTCGTCCTGGACCCGGCACTGGCGGGCGGCGCCAACCTGCGCTGGGCCGCGGCCCTGCGGGCCGAGGGCATCCTCGCCGAGGGCAGGCTCCTCGACCACCCCGCCTACGCCTCGCCGGTGCTCGCGAACGGCCGCGTCTACGGCAACTCCGCCTTCCCGCTGTCCAGCCCACCGTCCAGGAAGGACTGGACCTACGCCCCCGGCCTCTGCCCGGCCGCCGAACGACTGCTCGACACCACCCTGCTGGTCCTGTTCTGGAACGAGCACTACACCGACGCGGACGTCGACGACATCAGCACCGCCGTGCGGAAGGTGCACACCGCCCTCACCTGAGGAGAACCATGTCCAAGCACGTCCTGTTCCTCAGCGCCCCGGCCTTCGGCCACGTCTTCCCCACCCTCACCATCGCCGAGGCCCTGGCCCGACGCGGCCACCGCGTCAGCTACGCCACCACCGAGTTCTTCGCCCGGTACGCCGAGCAGTCCGGCGTCACCCCGCTGGTCTACGGCCCCGCCCTGGCCGCCATCCCCGCAGGCCTGAGCGACCACGCCGACACCGCCGAGATCGTCCTCACCTGCATGCGCTTCTACGAGGAGGGCCTCCGCAGCGTCGACTCCGTAGAGGCCCTCGTCGACACCACCCCGGACCTCATCGTCTTCGACCCCATGATGTACGGCGCTGCCGCCGTGCTGGGTCGCAAGTGGACGGTGCCCATCGTCCTCACCCACCCCAACCTCGCCTTCAACGACACCGTCGACTGGACCGCTCCCCGCCGAGCGGAGCTGCTGGCAGGCCCCCACGGCGCCGAGGCGGCCGCCGTGGAGTCGGGCCTCCAGGACCTCTTCCTCCAGCACGGCATCGACGAAACCCTGCTCTACCGACCCGACGACCTCGCCCTCGTCTTCGTCCCCAAGGAGTTCCAACCCCAGGGCGACTCCTTCGACGACCACTACGCCTTCGTGGGCCCCTGCAACGAAGGCACCATCTTCCAGGGCGACTGGCACCCCCCGACCACGGACCGCGAGGTCCTCTTCATCTCCCTCGGCACCGTCCACAACGCCCGCCCGGACTTCTTCCGCCTCTTCGCCACCGCTTTCGCGGACCTCGACTGGCACGTGGTGGTGACCCTCGGCGGCTGGGCAGCGGAAGACCTGGGCGACCTGCCCGCCAACTTCGAGGTCCACCCCTGGCTTCCCCAACTGGCGGTCCTGGAACACGCCACCGTCTTCCTCTCCAACGGCGGTCTCGGCGGCGTCATGGCAGCCGTGCAACAAGGCACCCCCCTCCTGCTCGCCCCTGAAGTAGCCGAACAGGACATGGACGCCAGGCAAGTCGTGGAACTGGGCCTCGGTCGCATCATCGAACTCTCCACCACCACCCCGGAAGCCCTGCGCCAAGCAGTCCTCGACCTGTCCACGGACGAGCCGACCACCGCCCGCCTCAACTGGATGCGCGACCGCGTGGCGGAATCCGGCGGCACCACCCGCGCGGCAGACCTGATCGAAACCAGGATGAACACCCAGCCCACCACCACCCCACGCCACCCCTAGCCCGACGCGAGCCGAGCCGACCACGACGGATACCTTGGCGCAGAACGGAATCAGTCGAGTGAGATGCGTGGATTGATCGATCAACGCCTGCCGCGGGTGCCCTCCAGCACCCCGGTGCGCATGAAGTGCTCCAACTCCGCGGTCGGGCCGTCGAGGGACCAGCCCTTGGCGGCGACCCAGTCGTCGTCGTAGTACGTGTCCGCGTACGGCTCGCCCGAGTCGGCGGCCACCAGCACGACCGTGCCCGTCACGCCGTCCCGGCGCATCCGGGACAGGATGCGGCACGCGCCCTGGAAGCACGCCCCGGTGGACGGCCCCGCCCGCAGGCCCATGACGTCGTCGAGATAGCGCATCGCGGCCACGCTGGCCGCGTCGGGGACCGGTATGACCTGGTCGACGACGGACCCGTCGAACGCCGGTTCCATCCGGGGGCGGCCTATGCCCTCGATCCGCGACGGCATCCCGGTCGCGTAGTCCCCGCAATCGGTCACCCAACCCGGAAAGTAGGCGGAGTTCTCCGGGTCGACGACCGCGACCCGCGTCGGGTGGTCCCAGTGGCGCAGGTACCGGCCTGCCGCACGGGAACCGGCCCCGGTTCCCACGCCCAGCACGATCCACGCGGGCGCGGGCTGCCCGATGTCGGCGAGGTCCCGCAGGATCTTGGCCGCCGGGCCGTAGGACCGGTCGGTGACGCGGGCGTCCACCACGTCGCGGAGGTTGGCCAGGTGGTCCAGGTAGTGGCCGCCCCGCTGGTAGGCCAGTTCCCGTGCGCGCTGGTAGACCGCCGGCGGTGGGTCGACGGGGTGGCAGTCGCCTCCGTGCTGTTCGATCCGGGCGCGTTTGGACGGTGAGGTCTTGGCGGGAACCACGGCCGTGAACCGGAGGCCGAGCAGGCGCGCGAAGTAGGCCTCGGCCACCGCCATGTTGCCGCTCGTCGCCTCGACGAGCGGCGTGTGCCTGCCGATCCGGCCGCCTGCCAACGCGTCGATCAGCAGGTCGCGGGCGAACCCGTGCTTCATGCTGCCGGTGGGGCGGGCCGATTCGTCCTTGACGTACAGGGCGAACGGCCAATCGTCGGGCAGCGGGACGTGCCGCAGCGGCGTCCGCCGCTCCGCCTGCGCGTCCGCAGTCAGCAGGTCGATCGCCGTCCGCGCCCATGGCCCGACCATCAGGTGTCGTCGCGGTCGAGGACGACCATCCGCCTCGCGCGGTCGGTGACCCTCTCGAACATTCACAACCCCCCGGAAACGCGTGAGCGACCGACTTCCTGCGAGACCAACCTGCGCTGAACGGAGCTGACCACGACGCCGGTTCCCGCTGGGTCCCGCTGGAGCTTGCCGCGCTTGACCAGGTCGTGCGCACCCTGCCTGGTGATGCCCAGCATCGCGCTGGCCACCGACAGCGATACGACGGCAGCGCTCGGGTGGCCGAACCGCTGCGCGACCAGGGCGCCGAACGGGGTGCGCCACCAGGCGTCGGGCGGGGTGAACGCGTCGCCCGACTGGTAGACGGCCGCGATCAGGCGTGTCGCCGTCTCCTGGGCCAGGTCCACGTCCCGCCCCGTGACCTGCGCGGCCCACATCTCGGTGTCGGCGGCCAGCTGTCGCCGCAACTCGGCGGTGGCCCCGGCCTGCCCGCTCGGATCCAGCAGCAGGTCCAGCGGGTCCAGCAGCTTGCGCTCGACGTCCTGCTGGAGCTGGCGGGCGACCGCGATGTGCGTGCTCGTGGATCCGTTGACAACTCACGTTTGGCACGGGCGCCCAGCGGTAACTCCCTGTTCGAGCAGGCAAGAGCCAACGACGGTCCGTCGTTGCCGCCAAGAGGAGGAAGAAGTCATCGTGGGTATCTTGGGTTGGATCGTCCTGGGTCTCATCGCGGGTGCCATCGCGAAGGCGATCATGCCCGGCAAGGACCCCGGCGGCATCATCGTGACGATCCTGATCGGGATCGTCGGCGCCATCCTCGGCGGCTTCATCGGCCGCGCGCTGTTCAACAGCGACATCAACAGCTTCTTCGACCTGAGCACCTGGCTGCTGGCCATCCTGGGCTCGCTGGTGCTGCTCGGCATCTACCGACTCGTGACCGGTCGACGCACGCACGCCTGACCCGAACGCACGGAAGGGCCCCGGACACCATGGTGTGGCCGGGGCCCTTTCGTGCTTCCACCGTTCGGGGTTGGTGCACGACCGGCTGATGGACCCGTTGTTCCGGCTGGCCGCGCTCATCCGCAAGAGCCCGGACCCCACAGCGGGCAACGTGCTCCTATTGGTTCCCGAGGAGGAACGCGTGCGCGGTGCTGCTCACCGGCCGCAAGCACGTGTTGGCGATCGGTGAGGTGGGGCACGTGTTCCGCGATCCCGCGTTCGCCCGCCGCTTGTGGAACCCCGATCCCGGCAAGTGCGTGTGGGACAACGTCTACAGCCTGCGCGGGTATCGGCCGTCCTGGCCCTGACCGAGCCCGAGCGCTCGACCACGGGGGAGGACCGCGGGTGACCGCCGACGGCATCGCCGACTCCTACAACGACAACAGCGTGCTCTTCCGGGTGCTGGGCCACCTCGGATGGGGTGACCTGGTCAACGTCGGCCACGTGACCTGGCCGACGCTCCCGCTGGCGCTGGGAGGCCTTGGCCGGTTCCAGCGCAGGCTGGTCCGCCGGTCGCTCGCGCTGCTGGACGCCCGGCCGGGCGAGGTCGTGCTGGAACCGACGTGATCGGCTGCGTGAGCTGTTGACCGCCGATCGCGCGCGGCGCCGCCTCCACCGCTGAATCCGTTCGGCGAGTCCACCACGATCCGGACGCGGCGCTCGACGTCTCATCGCGTCAGATCGACTTCCACTCGTCGTGGTAGTCGCGGAACATCGTCTGGATGTGGTGGCCGATCTTGAGGTAGTCCAGGTCGTCCAGGTTGGCGAGGGAGACTCGGATCGACCACTTGGGGCCGTCGAAGCCCCCGCCGTTGAGCAGCACCACCGATGCCTGCTCGGCCAACCGGAACAGCGGGTCCACCGGCTCGTAGGTCTGTTCCAGGTAGTCGGCGAATTCACGGCCGTAGACGCGTTCGGCCTCGGCGAGCAGGTCCAGTTCGATGTAGTACGCGGCGCGTTCCGGGTCGTCGGCGATTCGCATCCCGGCGCCCTCCATCAGCAGGTCCAGTCGTGTGTGGACGATCTGCTGCACGTGCGCTTTGTAGGCCTTTCCCTCATCCTGCAAGGCGAACAGCGAGAACAGGGTCATCTGCACCTGCTGGGGCAGGCTCAGGCCCGCGGTGTGGTTGAGCGCCACGCGCCGCGAGTCCGCGACCAGGCGGTCGATGAAGCGCAGTCGCGACGGTTCGAGGGAGAGCGTGCCGTACCTGGTGTCCAGGCGGGTGCGTTCCGCTTCGGGCAGCTGTGCGATGAGCTGGTCGATGACGTTGTCCTCGTGCAGGCCGATCACGCCCAGGCGCCAGCCCGTGGCGCCGTAGTGCTTGGAGTAGGAGTAGACGAGCAGGGTGTTGCGCGGCAGGTCGGCGGCGATGGTGCGGAAGCCGTTGACGAACGTGCCGTACACGTCGTCGGTGATGATGACGAGGTTCGGGTTGGTGTTCCGGACGATCTCGGCGATCTGGTCGCGCACCCGGTCCGACAGCGCCAGCGAGGGCGGGTTGCTCGGGTTGACCAGGCACACCGCCTTGATGGTCGGATCGGCGAGCTTGGCGACCTCCTCGGTGGGGTAGCGCCACTCGCGCACCCCTGTCTCGGTGAACAGGTCGGCGTGCACCAGCTCCACGGTGAACTGGTACTCGTCGAGGTGCGGCATCTCGATGTACGGCGTGAAGATCGGCACCATCAGGGCGATCTTGTCGCCCTTGCGCAGCACCCCGTTGGCGACCAGGGAGTCGAACGCGTAGCACATCGCGGCGGTGCCGCCCTCGGTCGCGAACAGGCTCAACGGCGTCGGCGCGGGGCGTTCGTCGAACAGCTCCTGGTGGAGGTACGCGCGCACGACCTGTTCCGCGTGGGGGAGGATGCGATCGGGCACGGGGTAGTTGTCGCCGACGATGCCGTCGGTGAGTTCGTGCACCCACGCGTCGGGGTCGAACCCGAACCGCTCCACGCCCACGCGGACCGACGCGGCCAACAGGTCGACGCCCGGCAGGTCGGGGTGGGCCTTGACGAAGGCCGCGAACCGGTCGGCGATGCCCGCTTCGGCGGGCATGCCGCCGATGTTGTCGCCGGTGAGCACGCGGCGGCTCTCGACGAGGGAGAAGTACCCGAGGGTGTGGAACGCCTCACGCGGTCCCGTGGCGATCCAGTTCGGGTTGCCGCGGCCAGCGTTGAGCATCAGGCGGGCGGTCTTGGTCTGCTGCTCGTCGTGGTGCTCCTCGGCGAGCGCGATGAACCGGTTCTTGAGCTCGAACGGGCTCAGCGCGCTGAGCTTCGCCATCTCTTCGCGGGTACGGGTGCTTTTCGGCACGGTAATGGCCTTTCAGTGCTGGAGGAGCACGATCACCGCGCCCCAGATGGTGAGCAGGACGTTGCCGACGGCGTAGGGGATCGTGTAGCCGATGGTCGGCACCTGGCTCTTGGCGGACTCGTTGAGGGCGCCGATGGCCGCGGTGGTGGTCTGCGCTCCGGCCAGAACGCCGAGCAGGACGGGTAGTCGCATCTTCATCAGCCAGTGCCCCACGGCGAAGCCCACCAGGAGCGGCACGACGGTGGCGACGGCGCCGAGCAGCAGGAGCCCCCACCCGGCTTGGGCGAGGCCGGAGCTGAAGCTGGGGCCCGCGTTGATGCCGACGACCGCGACGAACAGGCACAGGCCGAGGGTGTCCATGAACCACTGCGCGCCGCCCGGCACGTTGCCGTAGGTCGGGTACTTGGCGCGGAGCCACCCGAACACCAGGCCCATGATGAGCGCGCCGCCGGAGGTGGACAGGCTGATCGGGACCCCTCCGGCGTGGAGCGCGGGGATGCCGATGCACCCGCCGAGGACGATGCCCAGGCCCACCCAGACCATGTCGGTGGCGAAGCTGGTGGGCACCGGTGTGCCCAGCGCGCGGGCAGCGGGCTCGACGAGGCGCTGGGGGCCGGTGAGCAGGAGTGTGTCCCCGCGCTCGACCTTCGTGGAGGAGCGCAGCGGGAACTTCGCCCCCGACCGGTGCAACTCCGTGACGAACACCCCGACCATGAACGGCTCGCGCCGAAGATCGGCCACGGTGCGCCCCATCCGGTCCTTGACGTTGGCCACGACGTGCAGGGTCTGCGTGCGGTAGCCCAGCAGTTCGACGTCGTCGGTCTCCGGGCCGATCACCTGTTCCGGGTCGTAGGCGACGATGTCGCCGCGCACCGCGCTGACGGCGACCACATCGCCCTCCGCGAGCACGATGCCCTGGTCCTGGTCGAGCAGGACGCCGTCGCGGCGCACTCGGGTGATGAACACGAGGCGGCCGAGGTCCGCTTGGGCTCGTTCGAACTCGTCGACGGTCGCGCCGACCACGGAGGGGTGCGCGATGGTGTAGGCGCGCAGCACCACTTCGTAGTAGCCCCGGCCGAGGTCGGGGTCGTCGCCGCCGGCGTCCAGTTCCGCCGCCAGCGCCGCGCTCTCGACCGCCAGGTCGCGGCCGATCAGCCGCGGCAGCACGTTGGCCAGCAGCAGCGCGCACAGGATCGTGCCGAGCGGGTAGGTGACGGCGTAGCCGATGGCGACCAGGTTCTGCTGCTCGGTGATCTGGTCGTGGCTCAGGCCGGGAAGTCCCGCGATGGCGTCGCCCGCGACGCCGATGACGGCGGACTGCGTGAGGGCGCCGCCCAGCAGACCCGCGCTCAATCCCGGCCCGTAGCCGAGGACCGCGGCGAAGAGCCAGCACACCAGCAGACCCGCCACGCACACCACCACCGCCAGCAGCACCTGCGGCAGGCCGTCCTTGCGCAGACCGCGGAAGAACTGCGGGCCGACCCGGTAGCCCAAGGCGAACAGGAACATCACGAAGAACAGCGACTTGACGGTGCCGTTGATCGACACCTCGAACAACCAGCCGAGCGCGAGGCCCGCGAGCAGGCAACCGGTGACCGCGCCCAGCGCGATGCTGCGCCGCCGGATGCGGCCGAGCAGGAATCCGAACGCGACGGTGAGGAACACCAGCAATTCGGGGTAGGGCTTGAAGATCTCATCCTTGAGGACGTGCATCCGACCTCCATCGGGCGCTCGGTGAGCGCGCCGTCCGAGGCTAGGGCGATGGTCCGGACGGCGCCGTCCGACGTCACCCGAACGGGTGGGAACCCCCGCAGCGCCCCGGCGGGGACACGTAGACCTGGTCATAGTCGGTCGGTGGAATGGTTGAGGAGTCTGCTGCAGGCGACCCCCGAGATCGCCCTGTTCGTGTGCTTGGCGCTGGGATACCTGCTGGGCAAGCTGAGGGTGGGTCGCGTCCAACTCGGTGGCGTGTGCGGGACGCTGATCGTGGCGCTCGTGGTGGGGCTGCTCGACGTGTCGTTGAACGAGCAGGTGCGCACGATCGCGTTCGCGCTGTTCATCTTCGCGCTCGGCTACACCGGCGGCCCCCAGTTCTTCGCCAACCTCAACCGGTCCGGTCTCAAGATCGGTGTGCTGTCGGTGGTCGAGGTGCTGACCGTCGTGCTGATGGTGCTCGCGCTGGCCGGGGTCCTGGACCTGGACGTCGGCACGGCGTCGGGCATCCTGGCCGGAGCGGCGACGGAATCGGCGGTCGTCGGCACGTCCACCGAGGCGATCGGCAAGCTCGGCCTGGATCCCGCCACCACGGCGGCGTTGCAGGGCAACGTGGCCACCGCGTACACCGTCTGCTACCTGTTCGGTCTGGTCGCGATCGTGCTGTTCGCCAGCGGCTTCGCACCCGCGCTGCTGAAGACGAACCTGAGGGAGTCGTCACGGGCGCTGCTGGCGAAGATGGGCGGGAGCGACGACGAACCGGGAACCGCGCCCGCGATGCCCGCCCTCGTGGGGCGCGCGTACGAGGTGACGCACCTGGCAGGGCGGACCGTCGGCGAGTTGGAGTCCGAACTGTCGAGGCAGGTGTCGGTCGAGGGCGTCGTGCGTGAGGAGTTCCAGCAGGTGGACCCGCGGTTCGAACTGGTGGCGGGCGACGTGGTGGTGCTGGTCGGCGAGCGGCAGGCGTTCCTGCGGGCGGAGGCGGTGATCGGACCCGAGCAGGCGCGACCGGACCTGGCGACGAAGACCACCGTGGAAACGCGCGAGGTCGTGGTCACCTCGAAGGAGGTCGACGGGGCGGCGTTGCGCGACGTGCGGACGCGAGGTGTGTTCACCACCGGCGTGGTCCGGGCCGAGCAGCGGCTGCCGGTGGCCGAGGGGACGGTCCTGCGGCGCGGTGACGTGCTGACGCTCGTGGGCGGTGCGGAGGACCTGGACGCGATGACCTCGCGCACGGGCTACGCGGTGCCGCGGACGGTGGCGACGGACTTCGTGTACCTGGGTGTCGGCGTCACCCTGGGCATGCTCATCGGCAAGCTGACCGTCCACTTCGGACCGATCGCGCTGTCGCTCGGCACGGGGGGCGGCGCGCTGCTGGCCGGTCTGGTGTTCGGCTGGTTCCGCGCCCGCCACCGGTCGATCGGCAACTTCCCGCCCGCTGCCGCGACCCTCACCAAGGACCTCGGTCTGGCGACCTTCATCGCCGCCACCGGTTTGGCCGCCGCGCCCCAAGCGGGGGCGCTGCTCAGGCAGTACGGCGCGCTGCTGCCGTTCGCCGGTGTGGCGCTGGTCCTGGTGCCCGCGCTGCTGTCGCTCTACCTGGGCAGCCGCGTGCTGAAGATCGAACCGCCGATCCTCCTCGGCGCCATCGCCGGTCAGCAGTGCAGCACTCCGGCGATCTCCGCGGTGACGAGCGTCGCGGGCAACTCCGTGCCGCTCATCGGCTACACCGTCACCTACGCGATGTCGAGCATCCTGCTGCCCCTGACCGGCCCGGTGGTGGTCGGACTGCTCGGCAGGTGACCGGATTCCCCGCTCCCGATGGCCGATCCCGGTCCGGCCATCTTCCCGAGTTCGCCGATCACCGCGTACCCCGGCGTAACGCCGCCCTCGTGCCGGACGACCAACGCGTGCGGAGTTCCGCCACTTGATCGCACCATCGGGAAACGGGGGATCCATGCAGTTCCAGAACAACCCGCTCCACCAGGGCCGGGTGGTCACCGCCCTCAACCTCTGGCACGTCCGCGCCACCAACCAGCACATGGCCCATGGAGCGTGGTACCAGCTCCACCCGAACGGGTCGCTGCTCTACAACTGCGGCGGTGTCAACAACGGCGGTGACTACGGTGTCGACTGGGTCGACCATGCGCTCTACGTGTGGTTGACGGGCCACTTACCGGCGGGATTCGTGTTCACCGCCGGGCCGAACCAGAGGTGGGGAGGCATTGTGGGCGCGAACGGGCAGCCGCAGTTCGTCCACGAGTTCTACAACATCACCCGTGCGGTGCCCGGTCAGCAGCACTTCCCCGCGGGAATCCCCGGCGTGGCGCCCGCGGGCAACTACAACGTGGTCCTCAACTTCCACCTCTACGTGGACGGCTGGCAGGCCAACAACCTCTTCGTCGCTCCTCCACCGCCCCCGCCGCCGGTCGCTCCTCCGCCGCCGTTGAACATCGCGGACCTTCAGCAGTTCCCGCCACTCGGCTGACCACCGCCCGCTCTCGCGCAGCCCCTCGCCACTGCGGACACCCGAACCCGCTTGGACCTTCATCGGGTAGGGAACAGGCGACCAACAGGCCCGCCGCGTAGCCGAAGTGGTCACGCGGCGGGCGCGGGGCGGGATCAGGGCTCCGATGTGCGCAGGCCCTGTTCCCAGCGCCGCTGCCGCTCGTCGGGCGTCTGCTCCCACCACGGGGTGCCGCGCTCGCCGAGCGCGACCTTCGCCGCGTGCACGCGTGCACGCGCGGCCGCCGGATCCTCACCGGAGCGCAGCGCGGCACCAACGTCTCGGCGAGCGGCCATCAGGGCTTTGCGCAGCAGCGCGGCAACGTCCTCGGGGATGTCGGGATCGGTGGCGCGCCAGCGGCGGCCGGAGATCACGACGAAGTGGCCGTCCTCGGTCTTCGGGGGTGTCGCGTGCTCGTCCATCCCGTGTTCTCCCAGTGGTCGGTGTCGAAGCGGAGTGGGTGGCGACGACGTGGACCTCGGTCCCCGGTTGGCGGAGGTCTCACGCTCTGCCGCGGTGACGTCCGGTCGCACGGGCCAGCGCCGCCAGCAGGTGGGCGTTCACCTTGCCCGCGCCGAGGCCGATCTCGACGAACCGGTCGAACGAGTCCTGGTCCGCGGCCGCGGCGGCGGTCGCCAGGTCCAGCGGCCACGGCCGTCGGGTGAGACGGGCGAGCAGGTCGGTGTGGCGGAGGTGACCGCCCAGACGCTCGCGCAGCGCACGGCGGTAGGCGCGCGCGGGATCGGGCGTCAGGGCCGCCGCGCCCGCGAGGCCACCGGACAGCACCGCGTAGTAGATCCCCTCGCCCGTCAGGGGGTTGACGAGCGACGCGGCGTCGCCGGTGAGCAGGACGCGACCGTGGCCGACCTCGGGCCGTCCGGTGGACAACGGCAGCCGGTGTCCGCGCAACGGGAGCGGGGCGAGGTCGGGCAGCAGGTGGTGCAGCCGTTCGGTCATCCGCGCCCGCGTCGGCACGACACCGGTGACGAGCTGCCCGTACCCGACGTTCGCGGTGCCGTCGCCCACGGGGAACGCCCAGGCGTAGGCGGGCCAGTCCGCTCCGGTCATGGTGAGCAGCTGTTCCCCCGCGGGCCACGGATCGGCGGGGGCGTAGCCGCGCAGTGCCACGGCGACCGTCCCCGCGGGGGCGGGTCGGGCGCCGCACTGGCGGCGGACCACCGACTCGGCGCCGTCCGCGCCGACGACCACGCGTGCCCGGATGTCCCCGTCCACCAGCACCTCGTCCTCGGCCGCCACGACCGTGCGCACCCGACGGCGGCGCAGCACCGCGCCCGACGCGACGGCGGCGCGCACCAGGCGTTCGTCCAGCAGCACCCTGGGCACGACGGCCGCCTGCCGCGCGAACGTCCGGGCGGCGACGACCCCGCCGGGCGACACCATCCGCAGCGAGGTGATCGGCTCGGTGCCCGCCACGAGTGCGGCCACGTCGACGCCGAGGTCCGCCAGCACGTCCAGCGCGTGCGGTGCCACACCGTCACCGCAGACCTTGTCGCGGGGGAAGGCCGCCGCGTCCAGCAGCAGGACCCGTGCGTCGGGATCCGCGCGCAGCGCCGCGATGGCCGCGGTGGACCCCGCGGGTCCCGCGCCCACGACGACCAGGTCCCAGGTGTTCGCCGTCATCGGGCCAACTGGTTGACCACGAAGGAGAACAGCCCCGGCGCGCGGGCGGACAGCGGCACGACGCGGCGCGCCAGCGCGGGTGTGCCGCGTGCCCGCAGCAGGCCGGAGGTCAGCCACCGGGAGCGGCGCGACGTCCTGGTCCACGCGCGGTCGTAGTCGCCGGGCCGGTCCTCGCTCAGGCACCGGACCAGTTCGGCGGCGGTGGTCAGCGCCAGCGCGAGCCCCTCGCCGGTCAGCGCGTCGATGTAGCCCGCGGCGTCCCCGACCAGCAGCACCCGACCGGCGACCCGGCCGGAGGTCCGCTGGAACAGCGGTCCCGCCCCGCGGACGTCGGACGCGGGCTCGGCGTCGGCCACCTTCGCCGCCAAGTCGGGGAAGGCCGCCAACTGCTCGTCGAAGCCACCGCGGACCGACGACAGGATCGCCACGCCGACGGTGTCCGCCGCGACCGGCGTCACGTAGGCCTCCGAGTGCGCCGCCCAGGTCACCTCGACCGAATCGCTGAACGGGCGCAGGGCGTAGTGGCGGCGCAGACCCCAGCGGGGCCTTCGTGCGCCGTTGCCCGCGGCGAGCCCCGCCGTGTCGCGGATCGTGGAGTGGAGCCCGTCCGCGGCGACGAGGTACCGGGCGCGCGAGCCGTCGACCCGCACGTGGTCGGCGTGCTGCTCGACCTCGACGACCGGCGCTCGCACCACCTCGACACCGTGCCGCAGCGCCTCGGCGCGCAGCGCGTCGTGCAGGGCGGTGCGCCGGACCCCGCGGCCGGGGCCGTCGCGGAACGCGGCGTGCGCGACCGCCGTGCCCTGCCGGTAGGTGATGCCGTGGATCGGGTGCCCGGGAGGGTCGACGCCGAGCGCGGCGAGCGCGCGCACCGCGCCGGGCATCAACCCCTCCCCGCAGGCCTTGTCGATCACGCCGTCGCGCTTCTCCCGCACCACGACGTCCAAACCCGCCTTGGCGCAGCCCAGGGCGACCGCGAGCCCGGCGGGTCCGCCGCCCACGACCACGACGTCACGCATCGACGGTCCGCAACGCGTCGTTCTCGGCGCGGATCCGGACGGTGAGCAGACCGGCGTTGAGGACCGTGAACACCAGCGCGGTGAGCCACGCGTCGTGCACCAGCGGCAGGGCGAAGCCTTCGACGACCACGGCGACGTAGTTGGGGTGGCCGACGATCCGGTACGGCCCGCCGGTGATCCTGGGCAGGCCCGGCACGACCACGATCCGGGTGTTCCACTGGTGGCCCAGGGTGCGGATGCACCACCACCGCAGCGCCTGCGCGGCGAGCACCAGGGCCAGCATCGACCACCCGAGCACGGGGTGGAAGTCGCGGTGACCCCACCACACCTCCGCCAGGCAGCCCACCAGCAGGCCGGTGTGCAGCACCACCATGAACGGGTAGTGCCCGAAGCCGGTCTCGCGGCCGCCGCGCGCCAGGCTCCACGCCATGTTCCGCTTGGCCACCACCAGTTCCGCCAGCCGCTCGACGCCGACGAGTCCGATGAGGACGGTGTACCAGAGCTGGCTCACCACCGGAGCAACACCAACTCCGCGCAGAAGCCGGGACCCATCGCCATCAGCACACCCCAATCTCCTGCCGCCGACGGTCTCTGGGCGAGCGTGTCGGCGAACACGTGCAGCACGGACGCGGACGACAGGTTGCCGATCCGGTTGAGCGAGTTCCACGTCATCGCCAGGTCGTCCTGGTCGAGACCGAGCACCGACTGGATGGTCTCGATCACCTTCGGGCCGCCGGGGTGGCAGATCCAGCGGGAGATGTCGTCGACCACCAGACCGTGCGGCGCCAGCAGGGTCTTCACGTCGTCCGCCAGGTAGGTGCGCACCAGGTCCGGCACCTCCGCGCCGAGGACGATCTTCAGGCCGGAACCGCCGATGTCCCAGCCCATGGCGCGTTCGGTGTCGGGGTACAGGTGGCTCGTGGTGTCGACGACGTGGGGACCCGCCGAGTCCAGGGGGTGCTCCGCGCCGACCGCCACCACCGCGGCGGCACCGTCCCCGAAGAGACCGGACGCGATCATGTTGGCGGCACTGGGATCCTGGCGCTGCACGGTCAGCGAGCACAGCTCGACCGCGACGAGCACCGCGACGGACTTCGGCGCCCCGAGCAGGAAGTCGTGCAGGCGGGCCACCCCCGCCGCGCCCGCGAGGCACCCCAGCCCCAGCATCGGGATGCGCTTGACGTCGGGCCGCATCCCGATCCGGGCCGCGATGCGGGCGTCGAGTGAGGGCACCGCGACGCCGGTGACGGTCGTGGACATCACCACGTCGACGTCGGTCGGGTGCAGGCCGGCGTCGGCGAGGGCTCCCAGCACGGCGTCGCAGCCCAGGTCCACCGCCACGGACAGGAAGGCGTCGTTGGCCGCGGTGAAGCCGTCGAGCCCGGCGTACTCCTCGATGGGCAGGGCGAGGTGCCGGGTGGCGACGCGCGCGTTGGCGTGGAAGCGGTCCACGACGGCGCGCGACGCCGAGTCGGGAAGGCACAGCCGCGCGAACAGGTCGGTCAACTGTGCCTGGGGATATCGGTGCCGCGGCAAGGATCCGCGCACCGCTGTTATCGCTGTCATCCTGTCGACACTAAGCGCTGGACCTACACTCGGCAGATGGCCGGAACGCCGACCGCACCGCCCAAGCGCGCGCTGGTCCGAGGGCTCGCGGGCGCGTGCCACCCCTTGCCCTCGCTCGCCGTCACGACCGTGGCGGTGCTGCTCGCCGTCGGGGTCGGGCACGACACGGTCGGTGTGGTGCTCATCGGCGCGGCCGTGCTGACCGGCCAGTTGTCGATCGGCTGGTCCAACGACTGGATCGACGCCGCGAGGGACCGGGCCACCGGTCGCGCCGCCAAACCCGCCGCCGCCGGGCAGGTCCCGGTCCCGGTGGTCGCCGTGGCGGCCGGGGTGGCGTTGGCGACCACCGTCGTGCTGTCGGCCCTGCTGGGCACGCTCGCCGCCGTCGCGCTGCTGATCGGGGTCGCCGCGGGCTGGGCGTACAACCTGGGGCTGAAGGCCACGGTCTGGTCCGGCGCGGCCTACCTGGTCGCGTTCGGCGCCCTGCCCCTCGGGCCGTACCTCGCGCTGCCCGAGCACCCGTGGCCGCGGTGGTGGGTGCCGGTGGTCGGGGCGCTGCTGGGGTTCGCCGCGCACTTCGCGAACGTGCTGCCGGACCTGCGCGCGGACGCCGCCACGGGCGTGCGCGGCCTGCCGCAACGCCTCGGCCCGCGGTGGGGTGTCGTGGTCATGGCGGTCGTGCTGGCGGCGGCATCGGTCGTGCTCGGCCTCAACCAGACCTCGTGGGCCCTCGGCGTGGTCGCCGTGGGTGGCGGGGTGCTCGGCGCCGCCGCCGCGACGGCGGTCGCGCTGCGGTCGCCCGACAGCCCGGCGGCGTTTCGGATCACGATCGCGATCGCTTTGCTGGCCGTCGTCCTGCTCATCGCCGGGGCGGTCTGACCGGCTCTGATCACCGGGCGAGGTCGTCGGCTAGCGGTGCCGCGTTCCCGTCGCGCCGAGGCGGGCGAGAACTTCGGAAAATCGATCCTGCTCCTGCCCTTCGACCAGGTCGGACGCGATGTCCCGCAGCTTGCGGTTGGTGCTTTGAGATGCCCTGCGCAGCAGTTCGTAGCTGCTGTCGACGTCACAGGAGAAGTGCCGCATCAGCAGTCCTTGGGCCACACCGATGATGTGTCGCGTGCCGAGTGCCGTCGTCAGGTGCTGCACCATCTGCTTGCTGCGGTGCAGCACCTCGATGTTGTCGAGGGCAACCCCGGCGTGCACGGCGATCAGCAGGATGACGTCGTAGGAGTGATCGGTGAACCGGTGGGGTTCACGCGACAGCAGCGTTACCGCCGTAGCCGGGACGTGCTCCGCGGGGAGGGGGAGCACCAGGCAGTCGCGGTAGCCCTGCTCGGCCAATCCCGCGGCGAACGCCGGCCAGCGTTGCTCTTGGGCGGAGTCACCCAGACGGCGCGGCTCGCCGTAGCGAAGAACCTCGCGGATCGGGTTGTCGTCGATCCCGACGATGTGCGGCGGCTGCGCGGAAGAGACGACGACCTCGAAGCCACCAGCACTGCTGACCGCGAGGAACGCCAGGTCGCAGCTGCCGACAGTGCGTGCCAAGTGGTTGGTGAACCGGCGGGCGATCGCCTCGTGGTCCTCGTCCTCGACCAGTCGGGTCATCTCCGCCAACTCACTGGCCAACGTCGAGAAGGAGATGTTCGTGGGGCTGGTCATCCTGCGCTCCTCGGTGGTAGCTGCCCGCCCGGTTGCAGTGGGACGGCACAGTGGGAACCGGATGCTGCGCTGCTGAACATCCACCGGCTGACCAAGCTAGCGCATGTCCACGTCGCGCCGCCCGACCTCCCAGGTGTGGACGAATGAGCGTGAACACGCAGGGACGACCCCGCCCATCATGATCATCAGTCAGACGGGGCAGCGGCAGAAGAGTCGGGGTTCCACTATCAGGGTGGCGTTGAGGATGTCACCCTCGACTGGCCCCAGGGTGGCGGCCTGAGGTGGACTCGCTCAAGGTCTTTCAGGCTGGCGGTTGTTGGTCGAGCAGGCCGGCGGGGTCGGTGCTGTAGGCGACCATCCAGCTGGGGTCGATGCGATACCAGACGTTCTCGTCCCAGAACGGGTCGTCGCTGTCGCCGTCGTAGTGGTCGACGAGGTAGTCGCGGATCGCCGGCCACGTCGGGTCGCTGCTCGTCCCCTCGGGGTTGAGCTCGACGGCGTGTCCGTGCGTGAAGATGCCGAGTTGCTCGCCGCGCAGGTAGGTCGCGCTGATGCCGGGCCGCGCCGCGAGGTGACGGGCCTTGGCGGCCTGGCGGTGGGTGCCGACGATCCAGCGGCCGTGCAGGAAGTGCCCGTCGGCGCCGCTGATGCGTGGCTCACCGCGCCGGGTGACCGTGGCGATCGCCAGGGTGCACATGCCTTGGCAGACTTGGACGACCTGCTCGGCGTCCAAGGTGCTCTCCCCTGGCCGGATGATCGATTTGAGGTGGCTGGTGGAGTCGGCCAACGAGGTGTCGAGCAGGAGTTGCAGGCTGTGGAGCTCGTCGGGAGTCTCGAACATTCGGCAAGTCAACCAGCTCCCACCGACAGTGTCGGCTGGTGCGGACGTGATGTGGTTTCGGATCCTCGGGTGATCAGGGCCCTGACGCGCGGGTCAGGAGGCGACGGTCGGGGACAGGATCGCGCGCACCCTGGCGCGGAGCCAGGTGTGGGCGGCGTCGGTGTCGTAGCGCTGGTGCCAGCTGCAGATCATCGGCGGGGACGGCACCGGGAGCGGCAGGGGTTCGGTGCGCAGGCCGAACGTCTCGACGAGGGGGCGCCAGGTCGCTTCCGGCACGGTCAGGACGGCGTCGCCGCGGCTGACGATGAGCATGGCGCTGGCGGCGGTGCTGACCGAGCCGAGGACGCGGCGGGTGAGGCCGTGGGTCGCGAGCAGGTCGTCGACCGGGTCGGCGAGGCGGCCGCGGCGGGACACCAGGACGTGCGGTTGGGCGGCGTAGGCGGCCAGGTCGAGGGCACCCGCGCACGGGTGGCCCTGGCGCAGGATCACGACGACCCGGTCGTGGCCGAGGGTCTCGGAGCGGAACTCGGGCTGGTCGGGGGCGGACGAGCCGATCGCCAGGTCGATGCGGCCGTGGCGCAGGTCGTCGGTGTCGGACGCGGGCTCGGCCAGGAAGCGCAGGCGCACGCCGGGGGCGAGTTCCGCGATGCTGCTCAGCAGCGTCGGCGCCAGCGCGGTGGTGAGGGCGTCGTGGCACTGCAACGTGAACGTGCGGTCGAGTTCGGCCAGGTCGAGTTCCCGGTTGGGGACGAGCACGCTCCTGGCCTGCCGCACGAGGTCGCCGACCTGCTCGCGGACCGCCAGCGCGTAGGGCGTGGGGGTCATGGTGCGACCGGTGCGCACCAGGATGTCGTCGCCGGTCAGCCGCCGGATGCGGCCCAGCGAACGGCTGACCGCGGGGGAGGAGAGCCGCAGCCGGTCGGCCGCACCGAGCACGCTGCCCTCCTCCAGGAGCGCGTCGAGCACCGTGAGCAGGTTCAAATCCAATTGCATGAGAGTAAATCCTACCTTAGCAAGAGTGCATTGGACTTAATCGCATCGAGGCGTGAAGGTTGATCCATGCGCAACGAACTCCTCGACGCGGTGATCGCGTCCGTCCACGAAGCAGGCGAGCAGCTGCGCTTCCTCGGCACCCGGCCCACGACCACCGAGGCCATGATGGCCGCGCTCCAGGCCAACGACGAGGCCGTCACCGCGGTGCTCCGGCCCGCGCTGACCGCCGCCCTGCCGGGCTCCGGCTGGAACACCGACGAGCACGGCTCCGGCCCGATGCCCGACGGTGACTGGTGGGTCGTCGACCCGGTCGGCGGCAACCTCCACGCCGTGTACGGCATGGCCGACTGGAACATCGGCGTCAGCCTGGTGCGCGACGGCGAACCCGTCCTCGCCGTCCTGCACACCCCGACGTCCGGCGAGACGTTCACCGCCGTCGCGGGCGAGGGCGCGCGCCTCAACGGCGTGCCCGTGCACGTCTCGGAGAAGACCGACCTCGGTGTGGCGCTGGCGGGCACCGGCCAGGCCAAGCCCAGCCACGAGCCCGCCGACGCGCGACGCGCCGCCGCCGCCATCGAGGCGATGATGCAGCGCGCCCTCTACGTCCGGGTGTCGGTTCCGGTCAGCCACCAGCTCGTGCAGGTCGCCGCGGGCCGCATGGACCTGCACTGGCAGTTCGACAACCTGCGCTCGCACATCGGGCCCGTGCTGATCGCACGGGAGGCGGGCGCCACCGTCACCGACCTCGACGGGAAGCCGTGGCAGGTCACCAGTGACGGCTACCTCGCCGCCGCCCCCGGCCTGCACGCCGCCGTGCTCGACGTCCTCCGCACCGCGCGCTGAAGTGGAGTCCACGATGGACAAGCTCCTCGACCAGGTCAAAGCCGTCGTCGTCCAGGCGGGCGCGGCCCTGCACGACGAGTACACCGACACGGCCCGCCCCGCGGACAAGGCGGACATGGGCAGGGCCGGGAAACGCCTCGACGACCTCGTCACCGGCATCCTGGAACCGGCCCTCGCCAAGATCCGGCCCCAAGCGCGCTGGATCGGCGACGACCAAGAGATGACCGAACTCCCGCCCGGTGAGTGGTGGGCCGTCGACCCGATCGAGGGCGGCGTCAACTTCGTGCACGGCATGGACCAGTGGGCGGTCACGGTCACCCTGCTCCGGGACAACGATCCCGTGCTGGCGGTCGTCCACCAGCCGGTCGGCGACCGCACGTGGACCGCGGTGCGCGGCGGAGGCTCGTTCCTCAACGGCAGGCCGCTCACCGTGTCGGCTAAGACGGACGTCGGCGCGGCGATCGTCACCACGACCCAGCCCCGCACCCTGAACCGCCGCTTCGGCGACGCCGTGGCGGACCTGCTCGACGAGGTCCTGCTCCTCCGCTCCACGGTGCCCAGCACGTTCCCGCAGTTGGACGTCGCCGAGGGGCACGTGGACGCCTACTGGCAGTACGAGTGCGACCTGGTCGGCGTGGCGGCGGGCGTCCTGCTCGTCACCGAGGCGGGCGGCGTGGTGACCGGTCTCGACGGCGAGCCGTGGCGGCCCGGTCACCCCGACATCCTCGCCGGGGCTCCCGGCGTGCACGAGGAACTGCTCGCCCTGCTGAAGAACAAGGACGTGCGCTGACATGGAGATCACCATCCTCGCCGCCTCCGGTGCGACCGGACGCGAACTGACCCGCCAAGCCCTGGAGCGCGGCCACACGGTCACGGCGATCGCGCGCACCCCCGCCAACATCGCCGTCCCGGACTCGCCGAGGTTGATCCGGGTGGCCGCCGACGTGCGTGACCCGCGATCGATCGGAGAAGCCCTGGCGGGGCGGAAGATCGTGCTCTCCGGCCTCGGCATCGCGAGCGGTGACAAGCCGGGCGCGCTCACCGCGGGAGCCCACGCCCTCGTCGCGGCCCAACCGCAGCGCGCCATCTGGCTCGGCGCGTTCGGCACGGGCCCGTCCGCCCGCGCGGCCGGTGCCGCCACCCGCACGCTGCTGAAGGTGATGGGAGAGGACAAGCTGACCGACAAGGCCGCCTCCGACGCCGCCGTCCTGGCCGCGGGCGGGACCGTCTTCCACGCCGGACCGCTGTCGGACGGACCCCTCAGCCCGACCCGGCGCACGGTCGGTCTCGGCGACGCTCCGCACCGCTTCTTCCCCGCCCGCGTGAGCCGCGCGACCGTCGCCGCCGCCATGCTGGACGAGGCCGAGGACCCGACCTACCCCGGCACGATCGCGATCCCGCTGGAGCGCTAGGTCCGCGTTCGGGGCCGGTGGGCACGGGGCGCTGAAACCGAAGGGGGACCAGGGAATCACCCGTGCTGCTCGCCGTTGTTGACGGTGCTCGGGGAACCCCGCGGGGTATCGGCCGCTCGACTCCTGGGTATTGGACACCGCCACCACGTTCCCTGGACGGTGGAGGTGTCGTCCCGATCGGGGCCGAGGACCGGAAGGAACGCTGTCATGGCGAGGGAGCCCGGTGTCGCGCGCGCACTGCGCGTGGCGAAGAAGACGGTCGTGGCGGACGGGGTGGTGGAGATCGTTCTGGTCGACGCCGAAGGGGGTGGCCTGCCTTCGTGGGAGCCGGGCGCGCACGTCGTCCTGCACCTCGCCGAGGGGCTGCGCAGGCACTACTCGTTGTGCGGGGCCGACCGGTTCGACGGCACGTGGACGATCGCGGTCCACCGGGCTCCCGCTTCGCGGGGTGGGAGCGCCTTCGTCCACGACACCTTGCGACCCGACGCCGAACTCGACGTCGTCGGACCGCTGAACGACTTCCCGTTGGAGGAGGCGGAGCGGGTCGACCTCGTCGCGGGTGGGATCGGTGTGACGCCGATCATCGCGATGGTCCGGTCCCTGAGGGACGACGGGGCCGACTTCCGCTTCGTCTACTGCGGCAGGACGCGGGCCCTCATGGCCTACCTGGCGGAAGTCGAGTCCTGGAACGACGACCGGGTGCTCGTCCACGTCGACGACGAGCAGGGCGGTCGGCTGGACCTGGCGGCGTGGATGGCCGTCGACCCCGAGGCGGTCCTGTACTGCTGCGGGCCGGAGCCGATGATCGCGTTCGTCGAGAACGCGATCGACGACCCCTCCCGGCTGAGGGTCGAGCGCTTCGTGGCGCCGGAGTTCGACACCGCCGCGGACACCGCCTTCGACGTGGTCGACGCGGACTCCGGTCGCCGGGTCAGGATCGACGCGGATCGCGGCATCCTGGAAACCCTGGAGGGCGAGGGGTACGACCTGCCCAACTCCTGCCGGGAGGGCGTCTGCGGCACGTGCGAGACCGCCGTGGTCGGCGGCGTCCCCGATCACCGCGACTCCGTGCTGACCGAGGCCGAGCGCGCGGCGAACGACGTGATGATGATCTGCTGCTCACGGTCGCGCGGCGAGGAACTGGTCCTGCGGTTCTCGCGGTGGTGATCACGTCGTGGAGGTGCGCGATCGCTTGGGGGCGCTAGTGTTTCCGGGGTGATACCGGTTGACGTACGGCAGCTCGAGTGCTTCATCGCGGTCGCCGAGGAGCTGCACATCGGCAGGGCCGCGGCTCGGTTGCGCATGACCCAGCCGCCGCTGACGCGGCGCATCGCGCGGCTGGAGCGCGAGGTCGGGGCGCGCCTGTTCCTGCGGACCGCCACGGGCGTCGAGCTGACCGAGGCGGGCAGCGTCCTGCTGGAGCGCGCCCACCGGATCGTGCAGCTGACCGACCACGCGGTCGAGCGGACCCGCCTCGCCGACGCGGGCCACCAGGGGTCGTTGGTGGTCGGGTACTTCGGCGCCCTGATCTTCGGGTTGATCCCCCGTGTGCTCCGGTCGTTCCACGACCGGCACCCCGAGGTGGAGCTCGTCCTGGAACGCGCGTCCGAGACCGTGCAGGCGGACGCCATCCGCGACGGGCGGATGCACCTGGGCTTCGCCCGCCGGTACCCGGCCGAGCCCGAGCTGGTGACGCGGGTCGTCGCCGCCGAGCGCCTCTTCGTCGCCGTCCCGACCGACCACCCACTGGCCGCAGGCGGGCCGATCGCGTTGCCGGACCTGGTCGACGCGCCCCTGGTCCTCTTCCCGGTGGAGTCCCGCCCCAGCTTCGCCGACGAGGTCACCAGGCTGTTCGCCAAGGCGGAGGTCCCGATGCGCGTGGTGCGCGAGGCCCAGGACGTCGTCACCGCCATCGCCTACGTCGCGGCGACCCGCTTGTGCGCCATCGTGCCCGAATCGGCGACGACCCTCGAATTCCCCGACGTCGTCTACGTCGAGGTCGGCGACATCCCGCGCGTGCCGGTGTGCTGCCTGCACCGGGCCGGTGAAGTGCCGGAAATCGTGCGGGACCTGGTCGACCACCTCGAGTTCGACGATCGGGCGGGGTGATCCGGCGGTCTTCATACCCGTGGCGCACCGGAATCGGTGACGATCCGGTATTGGTGACCTCCGGTCCGTGCGGGTTAGCGTGGTGTTACCGGGAAACAGCGCACGACGAAGTCGGTGTGCGCCCCGAATAACGCGTACGGAGGGGAGATCGTCTCAATGGCGGATCAGCGAACGGTCGCGCTTTTCGACGAATTCGTCGAATTCACGAGGTCTTTCATCGTGAAGCACGGCCTGCACTACAACGACTACGAAGCCGTTCTGAAGTACGTCATCAGCGTGGGCGAAGCGGGGGAGTGGCCGCTGCTGATGGACGTCTTCTTCGAGTCGACGGTGAACACCGTGAGCTACGGCGAGGGCGACTGGACCCCCAGCGCCATCGAAGGGCCCTACTTCAAGGAAGGCGCTCCGCACATCGACGCGGAGCCGTTCGCGCTGCCGATGCGCCCCGACGAGCCCGGCGACCGGCTCGAGTTCCTCGGCGGTCTCCACGACGCGGACGGAACGCCGGTCGAGGGGGCCGTGGTCGACGTCTGGCACTCCACCAACGACGGCGTCTACACGTTCTTCTCGCCGAGGCTCCCGGACGAGTACCTCCTGCGCGGCAAGCTGACCTCGGACCCCGACGGCGCCTTCAGGTTCCGGAGCGTCCGCCCGGTGCCCTACGAGGTGCCCCACGACGGGCCGACGGGGAACCTGCTCAACACCGTGCTGGGCAGGCACTCGTGGCGGCCCGCCCACCTGCACTTCAGGGTCCAGGCGCCGGGGTACCGCACCCTCGTCACGCAGCTCTACTTCGAGGGCGACCCCTACCTGGAGAGCGACTCCTGCACCGGCGTCAAGAACGAGCTCGTGGTCGTGCCCGAGAAGGTCGAGGTCGACGGCGAGCCGTACCAGCGCGTCGCGTTCGACTTCGTCCTCCAGCCCTCCTAAGGGGTCGCGATGCGTCGGGAGGCAGGCTCATGAGCGGGATTCCGCGGGCCGACTTCGTCCACGACTGGCCGTCGTCCCGTGTCGTCTTCGGGCACGGGCAGGTCGCCGCCGTGCCGTCTGAGGTCGCCAGGCTCGGCGCGCGGCGGGTTCAGCTGATCTGCGACCCCGCTGCCTCCACCGCGGCCGATCGGGTCGTCGAGTCGCTGGGTGCCGCGCTCGTCGTGGACCGGATCGACGAGGTGGTCATGCACGTCCCGTCGCCGGTGGCGCGCGAGGCCGCCCGACGTGCCACCGAGACCGCCGCGGACCTGGTCGTCTGCATCGGCGGGGGCTCGGCCACCGGGTTGGCCAAGGGGGTCGCCAAGTTCGCCGGGCTGCCCGTGCTGGCGATCCCGACGACGTACGCGGGCAGCGAGATGACGTCCGTGTACGGCTTGACCGACGGCGGGAAGAAGGTCACCGGCAGGCTGGAGGGCGTTCGCCCCAGGACGGTCGTGTACGACCCCGACCTCACCGTCGGCCTGCCCCTGGAGCTGTCGGTGACCAGCGGCCTGAACGCAGTCGCGCACTGCGTGGAGGCCCTCTACGCGCCCGCTCCCTCGCCGATGGCGCAGGCGGCCGCGGGGGAGGGGATCCGGGCGCTGGCAACGGCGCTCGACGTCCTCACCCTGTCCGCCGACGACCCCGGCGGACGCGGCCTGGCCCTGCGGGGGGCCTGGCTCGCCGGGTGGGTGCTGAACGTGTCGGAAATGGGCCTGCACCACCGGCTGTGCCACGTCCTCGGCGGTCTCCTGGACCTGCCCCACTCGCCGTTGCACGCGGTGGTCCTGCCCTACGTCACCGCGTTCACCGCTCCCGTGGCGCCGGCGGCCATGCGCCTGCTGGTGTCGGCGTTGCCGGGAGCGGGGGACGACCCGGCCGACGCCGGTGGCGCGGTGTGGGACCTGTCCACGAGGCTCGGCGCCCCCACTTCCCTCGCCGAGTTGGGCGTGGGGGAGGAGGATCTCGACCGGGCGATCACCGCGGCGGTCGACTCCGTCGGGGGCCGTCCACCCGTCCACCCCCGAGGATCGACGGCCGCGACGCTGCGGGCGTTGATCACCGCCGCGTGGACGGGCGAACGCCCGCCGCCGGGACTCGGTCCTCCCTGACCCCGGTCGGCTTCCCGCGGTCCCGTCCGATCCAGTGCGAACCGAGGTCACAGCAGTGCCCGCAGTCGACGTGAGGCAGTTCGAGTGCTTCATCGCCGTGGCCGAGGAGAAGCACATCGGGCGCGCGGCGGCGAGGCTGCACATGACCCAGCCGCCGCTGACCCGGCGCATCACCCGGCTGGAGGGCGAGGTCGGCGCGCTGCTGTTCGTGCGGACGGCGGCGGGCGTCGAACTCACCGCGGCGGGCGAGGTGCTCCTGGAACGCGCCTACCGGATCGTCCAGGTCACCGGGCAGGCCGTCGAGCGAACCCGGCTGGCCCACCACGGACAGGCGGGCGCGTTCGTCGTCGGGTACTTCGGTTCGATGATCTTCGACGTCGTCCCGCGGCTGCTGAGGGCCTTCCTCGACACCAGGCCCGCGGTGGACCTGGTCCTGGAGCGGGCGTCGACGAGTGTGCAGGCCGACGCCATCCGCGGCGGGGGCATGCACCTGGGCTTCAGCCGCCGGTACCCGGACGAGGTCGGCCTCGTGGTCGACGACATCCCCGGCGAGTCGATGCACGTCGCGCTGCCCCTCGGCCACCCGCTGCTCGACCGGGCCGAGGTGCGCGTCGCCGACCTGGCGGCGGAGGGCCTCGTGCTCTTCCCGACGCGGCCGCGGCCCAGCTTCGGCGAGGAGGTGGCCGACCTCTTCACCGACGCCGGGGTCGAGATGAGGGTCGCGCGCGAGGCCGAGGACGTCGTCACGGCGCTCGCCTACGTGGCCACGGCGAAGCTGTGCACGGTCGTGCTCCGGTCCGCCACGAGGATCAGGCTGCCCGGCATCGGCTTCGTGCCGTTGACCGGGGTGGCGAGCAGGCCGCTGAGCTGCCTGCACCGGCAGGAATCCCCTCCTGTCGTGAAGGCGTTCCTCGATTTCGTGGGGAAGAACGACTTTTCCCGGTGAACCCTCAGGGTTCGCATTGTTCTCACTGATCCGCCCGCCGATACCGCGTCGGCATCCCCGTCGTGCGCGAAGGGTTTTGAATTCCGCCGGAAATGAGATGGCAGGTGCGAGATGTGTCACGACAAGACGTCGGTGTCCGAAGGCCTCACCGTGACCGCTGCGCCCGAAGTGGTCGCGACGGCGAACGGGGAAATGCCGGTCCTGCGCTTTTCGGCCGGTGAGTCGGCCCCGAGCGTGCTGCTCGCGACGGACGTCCACGGCGTCAACGACTTCTACCGGTACCTGGGGTCGCGGCTGGCCGAGTCCGGCTTCACGACCTACGTCCCCGACCTGTTCTTCAGGCTGGGGGCGGCGGAGGACTCGAGCAGGGAGGCCGCCCTGCGCCGTCGGGCACGGCTCGACGACCGCCAGGCCCTGGCCGACCTCACCGTGGTCCGGCAGGCGTTCGTGGCGGAGGGGCAGCGGTTCGGGCTGCTCGGGTTCTGCCTCGGGGGCAGCCTGGTGCTGTTGGCGGCCGCCGACGCTCCAGAGGCCGTGACCGCGTCCTACTACGGCTTCCCCCGAGGCGCGCCCGGCGCGCTGGTGGCCGCCGAGGAGCCGATCAGCGCGGCGACCCGCACCCGCGGACCCGTCCTCGGCATCTGGGGCGACCAGGACTACATCGACCGGGACGACATCGAGGAACTGCGGTCCGCGCTGGACGGCTCCGCGGCGGACTACGACCACCGCGTGTACCCCGGCGTGGGCCACGCCTTCCTGGGCGGGCTCACCGAGCCGGGGCCATCCTCGGCCGCCGCGCACGCGTCGTGGCAGGTGACCACGTCCTTCCTGGGGCGCCACCTCCTGGGCGACCGGGCACGGCTCGGCTCGTCCCGGAGCGGTGCGTGATGTTCGCGATCCGGTCGGTTGACACCGTCGTGGTCGACCTGCCGATCCGGCGCCGCCACCGCATCGGGGTCGGGGTGATGACCAGGCAGAGTTCGGTTGTCGTCCAGGTGCACACGCGCGACGGCGTGACCGGGCTCGGCGAGGCGGTGGTGCCCGGCGGCGGCCCGGAATGGGGTGGCGAGTCCGTCGAGACGATGAAGGCCGTCATCGACCTGTACCTCGCCCCCGCCCTGTGCGCCGCGCCGATGAGCGGGGTGAACGATGCGGTCGCGCGGCTGGACCGGGCGTCGGCGCACAACAGGTTCGCCAAGGCGGCGCTGGAGATGGCGCTCTGGGACATCGTCGGCAAGGTGCACGGCTGCCCGGTGTCGGAGCTGTTCGGCGGGTTGGTGCGCGACCGGCTGCCGGTCCTGTGGTCGGTCGGGGCGGACACCGAGCGGGCCGCCGACGAGATCGCCGACCGCGTCGCGGCGGGCCATCGGATGGTCAAGTTCATGATGGCCCACCCGTCACCGGCCGAGGACGCCGCCAGGATCCTCGGGCTCCTGCGCGAGGTGCCCGAGGACGTCGTGGTCGTGGTCGACCCGAACGGGCGGTGGGACGAGTCGGCCGCGCGCCGGTGGTTGCCCCGTCTGGCCGAGGCGGGGGTGGACATCGCCGAACAGCCCCTGCCCGCGTGGAACCTCGACGGGATGGCCCGGATCAGGGCGTCGTCGGGGATGCGGGTGATGGCGGACGAGGCCGTGGCGTCGGTGCACGACGCGGTGGCCGTGAGCCGACGGCGCAGTGCCGACCTGTTCTCCGTCAAGGTCCCCAAATCCGGGGGGTTGGCGGCGGCGAACGGCATCGCGGCGGTGGCGCGTGCGGCCGGGATCGGGTGCTACGGCGGCGGAACGATGGAGACGTCGATCGGGACGTCGGCCGCCGCCCAGCTGTTCGGCACCTGGCCCGTCGTGCACGGCTGCGACCTCATCGGGCCGCTGCTCATGACGGACGACGTCGTCGTGGAGCCGGTGTCCTACGAGAACGGTGACCTCGTGGTGCCGCGGGGGCCGGGGCTCGGAGTGGAGTTGGACGAGCAGAAGCTACGCAAGTACGCGAGGGAGTGATCATGGGCGAGAAGCGGGAAAGCGGTCCTCAGGTGTCCGATGTGGACTTCGTGCCCAAGGGGTACGTGGTCTTCGACCTGGAGATCACCGATTCCGAGGGTTACGAGGACTACCGGCTTGATGGGCAGGCCAGCATCCGGGAGTGGGACGGGCGGGTGCTGAGCGGGGAACCCGCTCCGCGCGGGGTGGTCGAGTGCCTCGAAGGCGAGTGGCCGACCAAGCGCCTGGTGGTCGTGGAGTTCGCCAGCGTCGCGGTGGCTCGGGACTGGTACGGGTCCGAGCAGTACCAGGCTGCGGCGCGCAAGCGGCAGGCCACCAGCAAGGGGCGGGTGCTCCTCGTCGAGGGCTGGAAGAAGCCGTGGTGACGCGGGACGGGCAGCCGATCGACGAACGAGGGTGGTGACGGACGTGCCCGATCTCGACCAGTTGCCCGACGTCGTGCGGCAGCGCGTGCTGATGCGTCCGGTGCCGATCAACGACGACGTGCCGTGGACGGCGCCGACCGCGCCGGTGAACGCCTCCCGGCTCGCCCTGGTCACCACGGCGGGGCTCCACCTGCGTTCGGACCTGCCCTTCGCCAAGTACGACCAGGGCTACCGGGTGATCCCGAACTCGGCCGGAGAAGCCGATTTGTTGCAGAGCCAGAGCAGCATCGGGTTCGACCGGTCGTTGCGGATGCGCGACATCAACGTCGTGTACCCGATCGACCGGCTCCAGGATCTCGTGGCCGACGGCCGCGTGGGGGAGCTGTCGCCGAACTTCTACTCGCTCGTAGGGGCGCAGGAGGATTCGGAGAAGACGGCCGCCACGGTCGGGGAGGCGCTGGGGCCGCTGCTCCGCGCGGATGGCGTGGACCTGGTGCTGGTCACCCCCACGTGCCCGGTGTGCACGCACACCGGTGGCGCGGTGGCGCGTGTCCTGGAGGCGCTGGGGGTGCCGACCGCGGCGATCAGCATGGTCCGGGAGTACACGGACAAGGTCCGGCCCCCGCGTTCGCTGTACGTCCCGTTCCCGTTCGGCGCGCCGTGCGGACTCCCCGGCGACCGGGAACAGCAGTTGGACGTGCTCACGGCGGCCCTCTCGCTCTTCGACGAGCCCGGCCCCGGTCCCGTCGTCCGGGGCTACGCGGCCGAGGGCGTGGAAGGGCAGCGGCTCAGCCCCGTCCAGGCGTCCGATGTGGACCTCGCGCCGGTCGAGGTCGACGCCGCCACCGAGGTGTCGATGATGCGGCGCTACCACGAGTTGTGGGTGCGCCGTGAAGGCAGGACGGCGGTCGGCCTCACCGGGATACCCGCGGTCCGGTTCCGGGGTGTCGTGCGCTACCTGGAGGCCTTCGTTGCGGACGAGCCGGAGAAGGGCCTGCGGCCGGACGGGGTCCCGGTGGGCGAGTTCCTGAGGTACTGCGCCGACGACCTCAAAGCCCTGTACCTCGAAGGCCGCATGGTCATGCGGGCGGGCGAATCCCCCGACGCCGCGGGCGAATGGCTGTGGGGACGCACGGCGCTGGCCGGGCTGCTCGTCCGGGTGCGGGACCACATGCGGGCGTCGGAGGACGCCGCCGTCCGGGACGCGGCCTTCGGCATCGCCCGGTGAAGCCCGCTCGCAGGCACGTCGTCGAAGGAGGTCGTTGTGGGATCGCGTGAGGTGTCGGAGATGCGCTTTCCGGAGAACCTGCGCTACGGGCCCGAGCACGAGTGGTCCGAGGTGGCGCCCGGCCACGTCGTGACCGTGGGCATCACCGACTACGCGCAGGACCAGCTCGGTGACGTCCAGTGGGTCGAGCTGCCGAGGGTGGGCGCCGAGGTCGAACTCGGGGCCGCGTTCGTGGAGGTGGAGTCGACGAAGACCGCGTCGGAGGTCTACGCGCCATGCTCCGGGCGGGTGGTCGAGGTCAACGAGTCACTCGTGGGCGACCCGGAGCAGGTGAACACCGATCCGTACGCCGCGTGGTTCGTCAGGATCCAGGCCTCCCGCCCCGAGGAGCTCGACCGGCTGAGAAGCGCCGAGGAGTACGCGGCGGAACTCGCGTGATCGGGAAGACCTTCCACACCAGCGAAAGGAGCGTGCCGGTATGCGCGCTGCGGTAATCGGCGGGGGCATGGCGGGCCTCTTCACGGCCATCGCCCTCCGGGAGTCCGGGGACGCGTTCGAGGCCGTGGACGTCTACGAGCAGACCGCGGTCCCGACCACGGCGGGAGCGGGCCTCAACATCGCGCCGAACGGCGCCCGACTGTGCCACTGGCTCGGCATCGACCTGGACGGCGGCGACCCGAAGGGGCCGGTGGGGGTCCCGGACGGCGGCCGGGCCGCGATCCTGGACGCCACCCGCCAGATCATGCCCGACCTGTCGGTGTCGTTGCGGCCCTTCGACTACAACGCCCCGGAGAAGATCGCCGAGGGCGGCGGGTTCCACCACATGCACCGCCAGGACCTGCTGATGTGCCTGCACCAGCGCGTCGCGGAACTCGGCCCGGAGTCGGGGGTCCGCTGCCCGATCACCCTCCACATGGGCAAGCGCCTCTCGCGGCTGGAGCAGGACGAGGACTCGGTGACGGCCGCGTTCGAGGACGGCACCAGCACCACGGCCGACGTCCTCATCGGCGCGGACGGCATCCACTCGAAGGTCCTGGAGCTGCTGTGGCCGGGCTCGCGCGAACGGCGGTGGACCGGGTCGATCATCCTGCGCGGACTCATCCCGAAGGAGGAGGTCGCCGCGCTGCGCAAGCGCGACGGCAGCCCGCTGGACTTCAGCCCGACGGGCCACAGGTACCACGACATGATCAAGCGGGACGACGCCCTCTGCATGTCCTACTGGGTCCGCGGGGGCGAGCTGCTGAACGTCGCGATCACCTGGTACGAGCCCGAGTCCAGGGAGTTCCACGAGGACTGGGGCGACTGGCGGGCCATCGACCGGGCGGAGGTCGTCGAGACGCTCGCGCGGACCTGGGGCGACGACCCCCGAGGGGAGGAGGTGATCGCCCTCGCGGGCGCGATCGGGAACCCCACCAAGTGGGGCCTGTTCGACCGGGACGCGCTCGACCGCTGGCAGGAGGGGCGGGTGTGCCTCGTCGGCGACGCCGCCCACCCGATGCTCCCGACGTTCGGCCAGGGCGCGTCCCAGTCCTTCGAGGACGGAGCGGCGCTGAGCAAGTGCTTCGCACTGCACGGCAACGACTTCCGCAGCGCGCTGCTGCACTACGAGCGCGTCCGGCACTACCGCGCCACCCGGTTCCAGTTCGGGTCCAAGGTGGCGTTCAAGCAGTTGGAGCCGGAGGACTCGGCCGCACGGCGGCAGATCCTGGCCGCCACCGACGAACGGGACATGGCGATCTTCGACCACGAGGAGCGCGCGGGCAGTGACGACTCGTGGATCTACGCCTACGACGCCCGCGCGATCGGCGACACCCTGCCGCCGCGTCGACTCGGCCCGTGGGACTTCCGCACCCGGACCGCCGGAGCGGACGCGCGCAAGGACATCTACCGGAACCTGTGGAAGCCGGACGTGCCGCTCACCGGCGACAAGCCGGTGACCCGCGACGAACTCCGGTTCCACAGCGCGTTCGACGACTGCTGGATCGTGATCCGGGGGAAGGTCTACGACTTCACGGAGTGGAAGCACCACCACCCCGGCGGGTCGTTCGTCGCGCGGCTGTTCGCCGGGAAGGACGCCACGGCCGAGTTCGGCGACTTCCACAGCAGGGCGGCGATCAGGCACATGGAGAACTTCTGCGTCGGCCCGCTCGTGGAGTAGCGACCTCGGTGCTCGAACGCCGGTCGGGGCCGCCGACCGGCGTTCGACCGCGGGCCCTCAGGTCCGGGGGCGAGCCCGACGCCCACCACGTGCACGGTCGGCATCCGTCGACGACGGACCTCCCGGCGGCTAGGCCTTCGCGCTGTGCGCCTTGGCGGCGGGGGAGAACATGGCCTTCTTCACCGGTGGCAGCGCCTCGGCGACGCGGAGCATCGTGCGGAAGGCCGTGCGGGGCAGGCGTGCGGGCGAGGTCGCGTTGCGGGCGTTGCGCGTGGACACGGCCAAGGCCTCGTTCGCGTACTCGCGCATGGTGGTCTCGTAGTCGCCGACGGCCGTGACGAGGTCGCGCGTCCCGTTGACGTGGCCGAGGAGGGCCACGCGCAGGGCGTCGGCGTCGCGCAGCGCGGTGTTCGCGCCCACGCCGCCCATCGGCGTCATGTTGTGGATGGCGTCGCCGATGAGGGTGACCTGGGACGGGGTCCACGAGGGGAGCTGCGGCATGGAGCGGAGGGTGATCGGGACGATGGTGCTCGAGTCCGTGTCGACCACCACCTGCCGCAGTGCGGGCGACCAGCCGTGGAGCCGGTCCAGCACGATCCGCCGCAGCGCCTCGCCGTCCATGTCCTCGACGCCCTTCGGGTAGCTGTCGCGCGCGCCCGCCCACGCCCACACCAGCGAGTCCTGCGCGCTGTTCCCGCCGGGGGCCAACCAGTTGGCGGTGAAGACCCAGCCGGGTCCGGACGGCAGGACGTTGTTGACCGAGCCGTCGACCAGGCTCGCGGGAAGCCGATCGCGCAGGCCGGGGGTGAGGCGGATGGTGCCCGCGATGTTGACGATGCCGAGGTCCACGCGCTTCAGGTCGGGGAGGTACTGGGCGCGAACGGCGGAGTTGCTGCCGTCGGCGGCGACGAGCAGGTCGCCCTCGACGGAGGAGCCGTCGGCGAACCGCACCCGGACGCCGCCGGTGGGCGGCTTCTCGTAGCCGACGAACTTCTTGTCCCACAGGATCACGTCGTCGAGCCCGTGCAGGAGGGCGTCGCGCAGCGCGTCCCGCTTGATCCCGCGTCGACGGGTCACCGGGTCGACCGCGGCGTCCTTCTCGCGATCGATGACCGCGAGGGGGTGCAGGTCCTTGTCGCGGAAGGTGACCGCGTCGCGGGCCGGAGCCGCGACCCGGTCGAGGATCGCCCAGTTCTCCGCGGGCAGGCAGGCGTGCGCGGCACCGAGGCCGTTGGCGTCGAGGTGCAGCCCGTAGCTCGCGGGCTGCGCGCCCGCACTGCCGCTGCGCTCGAACACGGTGACCTCCACGCCTGCGCGCAGCAGCCCGTGGGCGAGGGTGAGGCCGCCAAGGCCGGCTCCGATGACGAGTGCTCGCACAGTTCTTCCTCTCTCGGATGGAGCGTGCACGTGAATCCGCTTCTGATTCGGGCGTCCTGCCCTGCTCGTGCCGTTCCCAGGTGGCGCCAGCATGCTGTGCCCACGGCCTCGTCCACGTCCCGCTGGAGTTGGCTCCTCGTCTACATCCGTTGGGGTAGGCGAATCCCGCGTTCCATCGTGGAGTGAGATGGCTACACATGTAACCGTTTTGTATGTAACTATGTCGCCGTGATGACTGTGGATGACCGGCCGCGCCGGTGGGCCCTGTGGACGTTCCGGGTGCTCGCCACCGCCGAGGCCGCGCTGACGGTGACGCAAGCGGTGTTCGCGGGCGGGTTCCTGGCAGGCGACTACGACATGCTCGCCCTGCACCGGGACAACTCGACCATCGCGGTGGGGAGACGTTCCCGAGCGTGAGGCCGCGGGGGTGGACCGGTGACCGGCCGGAGGATGAGCCGCAGGCGCTTCCTCGGCTTGGCGGCGGTCACCGCGGGCGGGGCCGTGACTTTCTCGGCCGCCGGGTGCGGGGTCACCGATGCCTCGACCTGGCACCTGCCCAGGCGGCGGAGGTGCTCGTCCGGTTCAACGACCACGCGGGCCGGTACGTGTTCCACTGCCACAACCTGGAGCACGAGGACATGGCGATGATGGCGGACTTCGTCGTCACCTGATCGGCCGTGGACGATCAGCCGGTCGCCACGCGGTCCTCCCGAACGGCCTTGCGCGCCACCACGACGATGGCGGCGGCCACGACACCCCACAGCGGGCCGTCCACCGACGTGACGGCGGCGAGAAGCGCGGTCCGATCGGCGAGGTAGAGCGACACCTGCACGGTGGAGGTGACCGCCGCGACTCCCGCGCACGCGAGCGTCGCCCTGGTGTACAGGCGGAGGAAGGTCGCGTTCTCCCGCCACCCGCGCCTGCCGCCGACGATCCGGTTGAGCAGCACGCCCGCCAGCGGCCACCGGACGGCGACCGAGGCGAGGCAGAGGAGGACGGTGGCCACCGAGGTCAGCGACTGCACCAGGAAGTAGTTCTTCGCCTCACCGGTCGCGAGCACCACCGCCGAGTACACCGCGACCAGCGCGACCCCCACCACGGCCTGCTTCAGCGACGCCCGGCGGGCGAGCCGCCACAGCACCGTGGCGGCGGACACCGCGGCCGCCGCCACGAGTCCTGCGGTGGTGGACACGGTTGTGCTGAGGACGCCGAACGCGACGGAGGGCGCCGCGGCGACGGCGAGGCCGCTCGCTCCGTCGAATCGGCTCAGCGCCGACGTCGTGGCGGTTCGCAGGTCCTGCTGGTCCATCGTCGAGTTCACAGCTCTCCCGGAGTTCGCGGTGGTACCGGGTGGTCCACCTTGCCGACACCTCCAGGGTCGCCCGCGAGCGCGCTCGCGGTCGTCCCGCCGCGGATGTCTTCCCGGCACTCGCCACGGGGGTAGACCGACGCCACGGCGTACCGCGGCGGTTGGTCACGGAGCGACCCTCTCCCGCAGGCCCGCCGCGAGCCCGGCGACGGTCAGCAGGTCGACGAGTTCGCCCGCCGTCTCCACCAGCAGCTTGCGGCGCACGCCGCCCAGGCGCAGCCGCAGGTGCACACGGGTCGCCGGGCCCTCGGCGCGCAGCGCGATCACCCAGCTGATCCGGAGGTCGCCGCGGGTCGAGCGGTGGACCACGAGGTCGGGCGCGCGGTGCACGACGATCTCGAAGGTGTCGTCGCGCCCCGGCCAGTCGTCGATGACGTCGCCGGGGCTCAGGTGCTGCAACGAGTCGTCGACGTGGCGCAGCGCCCTCCTGCCCCTCGGGAGGACCGCCTCCACCCACCGCGGCAGGTACCAGCCGGAGCGGTTGCGGCCGAGCTGGGCGATCCACGGCCACACCCGGTCGGGCGTAGCGGGCAGCGTGAAGCCGCGGTTCATGACGACCACCGCGTCGGGGACGATGTCGTCGCCGGGGAGGGCGGCCGAGACCTCCTCGGCCCGTGCGCTCACGCCGAGCACGTTCACCATGGTCGAGCCTCTCGTGGTGGGGTGTCAGCCGAGCCAGCCCGGCGTGACCATCGCGGACTCGTAGGCCAGCACGACGAGCTGCGCGCGGTCGCGGACGTCCACTTTGGACATGATCCTGCTGACGTGGGTCTTCGTGGTGGCCGGGCTCAGGAACAGCCGCTGGGAGATGGCGTCGTTGGACAGGCCGCCCGCGACGAGCGCCATCACCTCGCGTTCGCGCGGGGTCAGCACGCTCAACCGGGGGCTGGGATCGGGCTGCTTGGACCGGGAGGCGAACTCGGAGATCAACCGCCGGGTGACCGACGGGGCGAGCAGCGCGTCGCCCCGTGCGACGACCCGGATGCCGTGCAGCATCTCCGCGGGCTCGGTGTCCTTCACCAGGAACCCGCTCGCGCCCGCCCGCAGGGCGGCGTAGACGTAGTCGTCGAGGTCGAACGTCGTCAGGATGATGACCTTGGTCTTGGCCAGCCGGGGGTCGGAGCACAGGCGACGGGTGGCCTCCAGGCCGTCCATTTCCGGCATCTGGACGTCCATGAGCACCACGTCGGGCAGCGACTCCCGCACCTCGTGCAGGCCCTCGGAGCCGTTGCTCGCCTCGGCGACCACGGAGATGTCGTCCTCGGAGTCGAGGATGGACCGGAAACCGGCCCGGACGAGGACCTGGTCGTCGACCAGCACCACTCGGATCACGTCCGACCTCCCAGCGGTATCCGGGCGGCCACGCGGAAGCCGCCGACGGGGCGGTTCTCGGCGGTGAACCGACCTCCGAGCGCGGTGACGCGGTCCGCCATGCCCCGGATGCCGGTGCCCGCCGTGGCGGGGTCCCCGGCCAGCCCGTCCCCGTTGTCGTCGATCGTCACGGCGATCTCGGTCCCGTACTCCAGCCGGACGACGACCTCGCTGGCGGACGAGTGCCGCGTGACGTTCGTCAGGCTCTCCTGGACCACCCGGTAGCACGCGAGACCGACCCCGTCCGGCACGGCGGCCTCGTCGCCCTCGACGCGCAGGGTCACGTCCACCCCGGTCGACCTCGTCCCGGCCACCAGGTCGCCGATGTCGGCGAGACCGGGCTCGTGGGCGTGCCGCAGGACGCCGAGCGTGCGGCGCAACTCCTGGAGCGCCTGCCTGCTGGTGCCCTTGATGGTCGCCAGCGCGGGGGAGGCCCGCTCCGGTCCGCGCTCGATCCCGTGCAGCGCCGCGCTCGCCTGCACGTGGATCAGCGACAGGTGGTGGCCGAGGGAGTCGTGCAGTTCACGGGCGATGCGCAGCCGTTCCTGCACCGCGCGGGTCTGGAGCTCCTCCTGCTTGCGCTCCTCGGCGACCTGGAGGTACGCGCGCCGGTTGTAGACCACCGCGCCGATGGCCACGGCCGCCACGAACCACCCCGCGAGCAGGAACGCCGCCGCGTCGGCGAGGTGGGGCGTGCCGGTGTCCCAGCCGCTGATCGCGAACGCGAGAAGCCCCACGGTGGTCAGCACGACCGCGACGGCCAGCCTGGCCTGTGCGGCCACGGTGTAGAGCGCCACGACGAACGCTGGCCACACCTCGCCGTCGGCGTCGCCGACGATGTAGTAGACCCCGCAGAGCAGCAGCCCCAGCACGGCCACGTGGACCGGGTACCTGCGCCGGAAGAACAGCGCCAGGCTCATCGTGAGGCCGACGAGCCACCCCCGGACGCCGAGGTCGGACCACCCCCAGAGGGCGAGCACCGCCACGGACGTGAGGACGACCGCCAGGTCCGCGACGAAGCCGCGCGGCGGCCAGAAGCCGCGCCGTCCGGTCACCGTGCCGCCGATGATCAGCGCTCTCATGGTCCACCTCCTCGCGGTCGTGGGTCGACCGCGTGCCCTGGGTGCGACCGTACCCGATTTGGTTTCATCTGAGATGGTTAAGTTAGTAACCATCTGTCGTGGCGGAACGATCGGAGGGCACGCGTGCGCGAGCGTGCCGGGAGTTGGAGGTCATGGGTTGCGACAGCCTGCGCTGCTGCGCGCCCAGCCCGGTCGACCCGAGTGGTACGACCGACCGTCGCCGTACCACCCCTGGCACAAGGGGTTCGCCCCCACCGGGATGACGACCTGGCACCTGTTCCGGCACCAGCATGGGCTCAGCGGCAGGACGGCCGCGAGCCCGAGGCGGTCCGCCCGCCGCGACTTCCCGGAATCCCGTAGTCAGGTTTGGAGCCATGAACACCACACTGGACCCCTATTTGGTCAGCCCCGCGGAAGCGAATCCGGGCCTCGACCTCCACGTCGACGCCTACCTCGCGAGGATCGGCGTGGAGCGGGGCGAATCGGCGGACCTGCGCCTGCTCGAGTCCATCGTGGCCGGACACGCCAGGTCGATCGCCTTCGAGAACCTGGATTCCTTCGTCGGGCGCGACGTCTCCGTCGACGACGACGCGCTCGTCGCGAAGCTCGTCCACGGTCGCCGCGGAGGGTTCTGCTTCGAGCAGAACATGCTCCTGCGCGGCGCGCTGGACTCGCTCGGCTACCGCACGACCGCGCTCACCGGGCGCGTCGTGTGGGGCAGGGACGAGGACCAGCCGTTGGCCCCGCGCACGCACATGCTGGTACGCGTGGACCTCGACGAGGAGTCGTACCTGGTGGACGTCGGCTTCGGCGGGCAGAGCATCACCGGTGTGCTCGCGTTGCGGTCCGGCGAGGAACAGAAGACTCCGCACGAACCTTTCCGGATCCTGCCGGTCGACACCGGGGGGTTCCTGATGCAGTCGCTCATCGGGGCCGACTGGCGGTCCCTCTACCGGTTCGAGCTCGAACCGCAGCACAGGTCGGACCTGGAGATGGGGACCTGGTACGTCTCCCGGCACCCGGACTCGCTGTTCGTGAACAACCTCATGGCCGCACGGGCCGACACCGACAGCAGGCACACGCTCCGCGGCGTCGAAGCCGCGGTCCACCGCTTCGGCGGCCCGTCCACGCGCCGTGAGCTGGACTCCGCGTCCGAGGTGATGGCCACGTTGGAGGACGTCTTCCTCTTGGACGTCGGTGGCCTCCCAGACCTCGAACGGAAGATCAAGGCGACCTTCTTCTGAACACCCGTCCCGAAAACCCCTTGGACGAACGGAGATCCCCATGACCGACTTCACGATCGACGACGAGCAGGGCGGCGTCACCTCGATCTCGACCTTCCCCGTGGACCCCGCACGGCAGCGGGAACTGGCCGAGCTACTGACGTCGGCCGCCGAGGAGCTGCTGCGGCACGAGCCGGGGTTCATCGCCTGCGGCATCCTGTCCGGTGTGGACGGCACCCAGGTCGTCAACTACGCCCGGTGGGAGAGCGAGGAAGCCATGCGGACGATGATCGCCAAGCCCGAGATCCGCGAGCGGATGGCGGCGGCCTGGGCCCTGTCGAAGCCCGACCCGCGGCGGTTCACCGTCGAGTCCGTGCACGTGCCGTGATCGCCTGACGCGGCTCTGGCCCCTACCGGATCGGGTAGGGGCCAGAGCCGTGTCCAGGAAGTGCCAACTCCTGGGGTACGAGTGGCCGCCCGCGTACGGCAGCGGGATGACCGGAGCAGCGTCCCAGGCATGACGACGTGCCCTCCGAGTGGCCGGAAACTGTGCCGTGCAAGGCGAAAGGCACCTCGTCACTAGGAGACACGTTGTCGTCCAACACTTCCACGCGCCACTCGGAGACCGAGAACCACGGCGTGATGCTCGGCATGATCACGGGCTACTGGGTGAGCCAGATCGTGGGCGCGTACGCGAACCTCTCGATCCCCGAACACCTGCACGGGCAATCGCGCACGCCGGAGGAGATCGCCAAGGCCGAGGACGCCGACCCGGCCGCTGTCCGCCGACTGCTCGCGGCGGGTGTGACGCTCGGCCTCGTCACCACAGAGGACGGCCGGTACCGCGGCACCTCTCTGCTGAACACGCTGCGCGACGGCGCGCCCAACTCGCTTCGGCACCTCGCCCAGGTGTTGACCGAGCCCGGCCACTGGCTCACCTGGGGCGGCTTCACCGACGCCGTCCGCGAGGGCGGTTCCCAGGCCGTGAAGGCGCTGGGGATGGACATCTTCGACTACTTCGGCGTCAACGGCCGGGAAGCCGGGCTGTTCTCCACGGCGATGACCGACCTCTCCACGCCCGTGATCGTGGAATCGGTCCCGGTCATCGACATCCGGCCCGGTCAGGTCGTCGCCGACCTCGGAGCGGCCAACGGCGCCTTCGTCCGCGCCCTGCTGGACCACAACCCCGAAGCGAGCGGCGTCCTGTTCGACCTGCCGCACGTCGTGGCGGGCGGCGCGGCGGAGGTGGAGGGGTACGGCCTGTCCGACCGCCTCTCGTCGGTGGCCGGGAACTTCTTCGAGTCGGTGCCCGCCGCGGACGTCTACCTGCTGAAGTACATCCTGCACGACTGGGACGACGAGGCCTGCGTGACGATCCTGGAGCGGTGCCGCGAGTCCCTGTCGGACGGGGGCAAGGTCGTGGTCGTGGACATCGTCCTCGGGCCGGACGAAGCGCCCGGCGCGGGCACCCTCATGGACCTCAACATGCTCGCGATGACCAAGGGCCGGGAACGCGGGCTCGAGGAGTTGGACGGGCTGCTGGCGCGCGCCGGTCTGAAGAGGACCTCCGTCACGACCGTGCAGGCGCCGTACGCGGTGATCGAGGCAACGGCGGTCTGACCCCGTCGCGGTCCGCGGGGGAGCGGGGCCACCTCTGCTCCTCCGCGGATCGCGTTGCGGTGAGTCCGAGGAGGACCGGCGATGAGCCGGCAGGCGAACCCGTGGGCGACGCTTTCGGCGCTGTGCCACCCCGACGCCCACAGGTTCACGCCGCACCGGGTGTGCCGCCTCACCGGGGTAGCCTCGTCCGATGAACAGCGAATCCACCAGCCGCACCGGTCCGCCGCACGCGACCGACCGGCCGGGCGACACGTCGCCGTTCGCGTTGGGGTTGCTGTTGAGGCGGGCGCACAACCGGACGACGTCGGAGCTGGTGGCCGCGCTCAGGCCGTTGGGGCTTGAGTTCCGCCATTTCGCGGCGCTCATCGAGCTCTCGAACGACAGTCCGCTGAGCCAGCGTGAACTCGTCGAAAGAATGGGCACGGACAAGGTGTCGATGGTTCGCATCGTCGACGACCTGGAAGCCGCCGGACTCGCCGTCCGCCGCACGGTGTCGGGGGACCGGAGGATTCGCGCCGTCGACTTGACGGATCGGGGCAGGCAGGTCTTCGCCGAGGCCCACATCGCGGCGGCCGACATCGCGGAACGACTCGTCGTGCACCTCGGGCGCGGGGAATTGGACCAGTTGCTCGACATCCTCACCCGGTACACCTATCCGCCGCAGACCTGAGGCCTGCCTGCCGGGGTGGTCTCGGGGAAATGGTGTCGTATGCAACTACTGGGCCTCGCGGCGGACTCCCGTGGCGTCTCCATCGTGTTTCAAGGCGCGAACTATGCTGCGCGCATGGCGCAGAAGCGTGGTGAGATCCAACTCGACCAGTCGTCGGTGTTCGCGATCGGTCTCCTGCTGCGGCGCGCGCACACCCGTGCGGTGCAGGCGTTCGGAGCGAAGCTGGCCCCGCTGGGGATCGAGTTGAAGCACTTCGCCGTCATGGGCGTGCTCGTGGCCGACGAGCCGCTCAGCCAACGCCAGATCGGCGAACGCGTGGACAGCGACAAGGTCTCCGTGGTGCGGATCCTCGACGACCTCGAGGCGAAGGGACTGGCGCTGCGCACGTCGTCGGAGACCGATCGCCGCGTCAAGACCATCGAACTCACCCCCGAGGGCCGCAAGGTCTACCGCGCGGCACACCGGGCGTCACGCGGAGTCGAGGCGACCTTGCTCGAAGACCTGCGCCCCGCCGACAGGGACAGGTTCATGGTCATGCTCCGGCGTTTCGCGCATCCCGAGTAGTACGCCGCTCGTCCTCCGAGTCAGGGCCGGCGGCCACAAGCCCGGCGCTGCGCGGCGGTAGCCGTCGGGTGACGCGGTCGAACAGGTCCGTCAGCGGCTCGCCGACGTCTCGGCCGAACTCGGTCAGCCCGTAGGTGACCTGGGGAGGTGTCGTCGGTTCGACCTTCCGCCAGACCATCCCGTCCTGGACCAGCGCGCGCAGGGACTGGGAGAGCATCTTCTCGCTGATGCCCCGGATGCTGTCGCGCAGCTCGTAGAACCTGAGGTCGTTGCTCAGCAAAGAGATCAGCACCCAGACGCCCCACTTGCTGGTCACGTGGTCGATCACGTCACGGGCGGGGCAGTCGGTGTGAAACACCTCATACCGAGTCCCGGTGTCGGCCTGCGTGAACTGCGCGCCTCCTGCCACGTGATGAGCTTACCTCAAGGTATGCCCTTACCAAGAGTTAGCCCGTGCTCCTAGCGTCACGACCACCGAGGACGTACCGACGACGAGGAGCTGTTTCATGATCGTGGTGACCGGAGCAACCGGGAACGTGGGCCGACCCCTGACCCAGGCGTTGGCCGAGCGGGGGCAGCAGGTGACGGCGGTGTCACGACACGCCGCGGTGGTGCCGGAAGGCGTTCGTCATGTGGTGGCCGACCTGGCCGAGCCCGCCGGTCTCGAGTCCGCGCTGGCCGGGGCGAAGGCGTTGTTCCTGCTGCTGTCCGGTGATCTGCACGCCACCGGAGCCAGTCCTGCCGACATCATCGGTCAGGCCGCGGCCGCCGGGGTCCGTCGGGTCGTCCTGCTCTCCTCGCTGGGCGTGGCGACCAGGCCCTTCGGCACGACGCGGATCGCGTTGCGCGCGCTGGAGGACGTGCTGCGGGATTCGGGTCTGGACTGGGTCATCCTGCGGCCGGGCGGCTTCGCCTCCAACGCCCTGTGGTGGGCCGAATCCGTTCGCTCGCAGCAGATCGTCGCCGCCCCCTTCGGCGACACCGGCGTGCCGATCATCGACCCGGCGGACATCGCCGAGGTCGCGGCGGCCTGCCTGCTGGACGACCAGCACGCCGGCGGTGTGTACGAGCTGACCGGACCGGAGGTGATCACGCCACGCGAGCAGACGGAGGCCATCGCCGCCGCGCTGGGCGCACCAGTGCGATTCCACGAGCTCACCCGCGAGGAGGCCAAAGCAGGCATGACCCAGAGCATGCCGGGGGAACTGGCCGACGACACCCTAGACATCCTCAGCTCTCCGAGCCCGGCCGAACTGCGCGTCAGCCCGGACGTCCAGCGAGTCCTAGGCCGTGCCCCGCGCCCCTTCGCCGAGTGGGCAGCTCGCAACGTCGCCGCGTTCCGCTGAGACCTGTCAACGCTGCTCGGCGGCGGCCGGACAGTGGGGTCCCAGGGTTGGAGGGCGGTGAGGTGAGCGATGAACCCGAGGCTGTCCAAGGTCGCTCACTCGACCGTGGAGTTGCGGTTCCGGCGGTGCGGGGCAGGCTGCGAAGACCTGAAGGCGGCGCTCGATCAGGAACTCGCCGAGTGATCAGTGCCGCAGATCGAAGTGCATCATGTCGCCGTTCTCCCCGGCGCCGAAGTCGCAGGCGCCCCACCGGAGTCCGCCGACATCGCACAGCGCCTGGACGAGGTGCGGCCGCAAGGAGAGGAAGCCGTTGCCAGGCCTGCGGGTCCGCAGCGGCGCCACTGGCCCCGGGGTGCCGCTGAGCATCGGGATGCGGACGATCTCGTGGTCGAGCAGCACCCGGAAGTACCAGAAGTCGGCGTCGCCCTTGGCTTGCAGGTCCGGACGGTCGGCCAGCCAGGCGGCGATCGACTGCTGGGCGTCGGCGCGCGGCAGGCGTTCGGCGGTGGGGATGTTGTCGACGAACACCCGGTTGGCGAGCCCCGCGAAGGTGGGGGAGACGTCGTCGATGAACGGCAGACCGCCCAGCAGGAACGCGAGCGGCGGCCGGTCGAGGAAGGAGCCTGCCGGGAACTGGCGGAAGCAGAACGCGAAGTAGGTGGTCAGGGCGTCCGACACAGCGGCGAAGCGCCGCCAGACGTCCGCTGTGGGCTCGTTCGACGCCCGGCCGCCCACCCGCGCGGTGACGCCCTGCTCCAGGAAGTCGGCGGCGCGGTCGTACACCGCGACGACCTGCGAGCGTTGGAAGGAGGTCAGCACCACGCCGTTCGGGCCGGGGTTCTCACCGCCGAACGAGGTTCCGGTGCGCGTGGCGATGTACGGGTTGCGGTTGACGTCGAGGTCGATCGCGCGCCCGGTGCGGTGCAGGCCGCCACCCGTGCACGTCGGGCTCTCCTTGAGCCCCACCCAGTCCTCGAACGACTGCGGCGCACCGGTGAGCTGGTCGATCGTCGCCAGGTTCGCGTGCGTGGCGCGCAGGTTCTGCTCGACCAGCGTCAGCCGGTCGACGAGATCCTGGTGCAGCGGGGTGCCGACGACCGGTCGGCCCAGGAACGTGCTCATCGGGAACTCCTACGGGACGGTGATCTGGACGGTGCCGCTCGTACCCGGACCTGGTTGCACGGCAACGACTTCGCCGCGTCCGCGATCACCGCTCACCGCCTGGAGCGCGACGGTCTGGCCTGCCAGGGCGGCGAAGTCGAACGTGAACGCGTAGATGGCGAGGAACCCGGTGGGGAGAGCGCCGATCGGCTGCGTCGGCACGGTTCCGGGTTCCGGGTCGGCGAGAGCCCACAGTTCCGACACGGTCGACTGCGCCTCACCCCGGTTCTCCAGGGTGAACTGGACGTGGAACCGCCGGGTACCGGGGAACGGCACGGCGGTGATCGAACCGGTCAGCACGAGGTCGGAGTACGACGGCGTCACCGGCGTGTAGGAGCCGACGAAGAACGCGTCCCACGGCTCGGCGCCGTCCAGCACGCACGTCCCGGAGTCCACCCGCAACGTGCGGACCGACAACGGTGAACGGTTGTCGTAGAGGTAGATCTCCACCGGCGAGGTGCTGTCGTCGTACCCGATCGCCACGGCCTGGTGCGAGTCCTGGACGCTGCCGCGCTTGACCAGGAACACGGGAACCGGGCGCCCGGACGAGATCGCGGCGATCAGCTTCCGCACCTCGCCCGCGACCAGGCCGGGCAACGCGGCGGGGGCACCGAGGGCGAAGTTCGCGAACAGCACCGCGTTGTGCGGATCGCCCGGCACCAGGTTCAGGTGCAGCGGGCCCACGGTCAGCGGGACGCCCACCGCGGCGGTCTGCACGCCGATCGAGTTCAGGTGCCGCCGCAGGACGAACTCCCACAACGCCGACCCCTCGGCCGGGACACCGAACGGGAGGTCGGCCGTCGTGTGCTGCGGAACCGGCCTGCGGGCGAAGAAGTAGTCGAGCGCGGCGAACGTCATCCCACCGCACAGCCCGCCGAACGGTCCGATCGACGGAAGCAGCGGGATCGGCGGGAACACGAGGGTGGAGAAGCTGTTCGCGAACCGGAAGCCGTGGAACTCCGGCCGGAACTCGGTCAGTTCGAGACCCACGTCAGACTCCTTGCCATTCGGGCGGTATCAGGACCGAGTCGACGAACGTCGTGCGCTCCTGCAACTCCCTGGGCGCGTCGTCGTCGCCGGGCCCGGTGAGGAGCTCGATCTCGCGCACTCGGACCCGCACCCAGCCGGGCGGCAGCGGGATCTGCGGCAGCGGCGAGTTCCCCGAGCCCACCACCGGCCCGATCACCGGCCGCCACGCGGGCACGTCGGTGTCCGCGGTCAGCGACACGAGGTCGGTCGGGCTGTCGGCGACCTCGATCACGGCCTCGACGCGGTTGGGCGGGTGCGGCATGACCCCGGTGAGCGTCACCACGATTCCGTCGTCGACGTGGCGCACCACCAGGGTCCGGTCGGGCAGGAGAGGCACCGGGTCGGTGGTCACGGCGGTCGACAGCTCCATGCCCTCCACGCTGTGCGGCTGGTAGCGAGCGACGACGAGTTCGGCGAACGGCGCGTACGAGTCCGTGGTCACCTCGACGTCGGCGAACCAGCGGTCGCCGTGCCGCACCGGGGTGAAGGGCACGACCCGCACGGGCTTGCCCGGCCCCGGCAACGTCACCACCTGCGACTCGGTGCGGGGGAACTGCGCGGCGGCCGGGTAGCGCGGCGGAGCCGTTGTGCCCCAGAGAGGATCGCGGGCGAGCCGGGTCAACCCGTCGGGATCGTCCACGGGCGTCAGCACGGCCAGCTGCTCGCCTTCGCCGGTCTCGTACCACGGCGGTGCCAGCTCGACCCGGACCCGTCGTCCACGCCGGACGCGCACGAGCTGCTCGGCGCTTCCCCCTGTCTCCCAGGCGAACGCGGGCGACACGGCCAGCACGACCGGAGGTGCCGGACGGGCCGACGACGGGATCGCCACGGCACGTTGCTCGGCCTTCACGCGGAACGCGCTCTCCGGCTCGGAGGCGTCGAAGCAGTGCCGGTACCGGCTGATCGCGGTGAGCGTGTAGGTGATCCGACGGTGTTTGGTGTCGCCGAACTCGTGCCGGAACGTGAACGCGGGTGGTCGGTTCGGCGGTGCGGCGACGATCGGCTGGGAGTGCAGGCGCTCGGCGGACGCGGGGAAGTCGCCCGAGTCGGTCCACTCCGTCCACCTCGCCCCGACGTCGAGCGTCGCGGTGCTGGGCGTGTGCAGGCCGTCGGAAGAGAAGTTGACGTTCACCAACGCCGTCGTGTCGTTGACGGTCCGGTCGATCGCGCCGGGCCGCAGCACCCACTCCGGTGCGGTCGTCGGCGCCCGGACGGCGTGCACGACCCGCAGCACCCGCGGTGGCGTGAGCTGGGGATGCCTGCCGTCGAGGGCGTCCTGGACGTCGACGTGGGCGTCGGCGAGCCAGTCGAGCAGGCTGAAGTGGTTCGAGCGGTCCCGGTGGACGGTCGACGACAGCCGCAGCGTGGCCTGTTCGCCCGGGCCCAGCCGGACCTGCAGCACACCGCCGTCACCGCTCCAGCGGAAGCCGGCGGGATCGGCGGACGCGGCCAGTTCGATCCGCTTCGGCCGTTGCTCGGGCCACGCCGGGGACCACGCCCACCGCTCGACCCGGTCCGTTCCCTCGCTGTCGAGGCGCAGCACGGCGTTCACGCCACCGGCCGCAGGGTCGGGCAGCGCGTCGTCGCGCAACGCCCGCTGCGCCCATTCCCACGTCTGCTCGTCGGAGGCGGGCGGATCGAACACGCCGTGCTGCTCGGCCACCTCGAACGTCGCGGTCGGCGGGTGCAACGCCCGTTGCTCGACGTCCTGGTCGCCGCGGATGACCAACGTCGTGATGGCCGCGCCAGGCGCAAAAGCGTCGGTGGAAGCGGTGATCAACGGTGGCGGCACCGGCTCGTGCCGTGTGTAGCGCACGGCGTCGCTGCACCGCGCGCCCTCCGTCTCGGTCTCCAACGGCAGCCCGCCGCCCGTGGCGTCGGCGACCCGCACGCGCAGCTGGTAGCTCGTGCCGAAGCGCAGCGCGGGCAGCGGAACCTCCGGCGACAGCTCGAACCGCCACGCGAACTCGTAGGGCAGCGGCACCGCGGGATCACGGCGCGGACCGGGCGTGTCGTCGAGCAGGTTCGTGGGGGAGACGGCGTGGCTCCAGCCGTTCCACCGCGTCACGACCTCGTCGGCGCGCAGCTCCGACCCGGCGTCGCGGACCGCGCTGAACGGCTTGACGTGCCCCTCCTCCGGCGTCCGGGCCGCGCCGATCGGCAGGTCGTCGACCGTGTAGGTGGCGAGCCGGTGGGTCAGCGACCGCCACGGTCCGTCGGCCGTGCGGACGTCGAGCCGGTAGCCGAGCACGAGGTCCTCCGCGGTGAACCGGGCGTCGTCCATCGAGTCCGAGGCGGCGTTGACGCGGGCCGCGTTCGCACGGGTCGTGTAGTCGGCGAGCCGGCCGGGCCTGACCAGTTGGAGACCCGCCGATCGCAGGTGCGGCAACGTGGCGGGCCGCTCGTCGCCGGAGCTGTTCGCCGCCTCGCGCAGGCCACCGACGGCGCCGTCGACCTCGAACGTGCAGACGGCCCAGGCGGGGGAGTCGCCCGGCTGGACGGTGCCCGCCCCGGCCAGGTCCACGACACCGCGCTGGATGGTGGTGCCGCTGGGCAGGAAGTGGTCCTGGTCCAGCAGGTAGGCCGTCCACGGCGCGCGCACCAGCAGGTCCAGCACGGGGTCGTCGCACCGCACGCTCAGGTGCCGCGGTCGCCGCGGATCGCCGACGTCGAGGTACCGCCGGGGCACCGCCAGCTCGAACACCAGCCCGAGGTCGCGCAGCACCGCCGGGTGCTCGCGCAGCATCGCGACCGTGCGGTGGAAGTCCGGCACGACCGGCGTCGGCACGGACTGCTCCGGCGGTGCGGCAGGGGCGGTCGTGCCCTGCCACGGCGAGAGCGCCCCGTCGACGATGCGGGCCGAGTCCTGCGGCCTGCGCGCCATGTCGGTCACCGCACGGCGGTAGGTGCCGGTGACCGCCGCCGCGTCGGTGTGGGTCGGGTGGACGCGCGGCGGGTCGTAGTCGTGCGCGGACCAGTCGTTGATCAACCCGCCGCTGCCGCCGAAGAACGCCTGCCACACGTCCGACCGAGCCGCCGGTCGCAGCACGGGACGACCAGCAGGCGCGACGCCCGCGCTGGTGTCGGTGCGCAGCCGGAAGCTCAGCCCTTCCAGCAACGTGGGCCAGTCCCGCAGCCCGAACTCGTCGAGCGAGTTCCCCTCCAGCCGCGGCACCACCAGCACGCGGATCAGCGCGTCGGCGCCGTCGAGTCCGCTGGGGACGGCGACCCAGAGCAGCTCGCTCATCACCACACCGCTTCGAAGACGCGGACCAGCTTGTCGTCGCAGCCGGTGACGAGGAACCGGCCGTCGGCGGTGAACGCGATCGCGCGCACCCGGCCGGGGTGGCTGAGCCGGACCAGCGGTGTCCTGGTCGCCGGGTCGAGCACCGTCACGAGCGCGGCCGTCGCGCCCTCGGTGACCACCGCCAGCCGTCCGCGCGGGCTGAACGCCAGCGCGGTGACCAGGGCCTCGAAGTCCACGGTGGACGGACCGGCGCCGGTGAGCGAGGTGAGCTGGACGGTCCCGTCGTCGCTCCCGGTCGCGAGCACGCGGCTGTCCGGGCTGATCGCCAGCGCGGAGATCGACGCGGTGTGCCCCAGGCGTTGCCGCACCTCACCGGTCGCGGGGTCGAGCACGAACGCCGTCCCGTCCTGGTTGCCGGTGGCGAGCGCGGTCCCGTTCGGGGCGAACGCCACCGCCACGACCTTGTCGTCCTGGGTGAGGCCGTGCAGTTCGGCACCGGTCGCGGCGTCGAGGATCCTGGTGCGGCGGTCGGCGCTGCCGGTGCCGATCAGGGTGCCGTCGGGGGAGAACGCGAGCGCCGTCACGAGTCCCCTGTGGTCGCTCTCCCAGCGTTGCGCGCCATCGGCACGGCCGCGCAGGCGCACCATCCGATCCGCCCCGCCGACCGCGACCCAGCCGCCCGCCGGTGAGCACGCGAGTTCCGTCACCGGCCCGCTCTGCGAGACCTCCCACACGGGCACGGTGGAGCCGTGGAAGAGCCGCACCTTCCCGTTGGCGCACCCGGTGACGACGTCCTGGTTGTCCGGGCTGATCGCGAGCGCGGTGACGAGCACGTCGTGCGGGCGGCGCAGGCGCAGCACGGCCGGTTGGTCGACGTCGAACACGAGGGCGAGCCGGTCGGTGTCCGCGGCGCCGACCAGCGTCTCGGCGGCGTTGGTGCTGGTCACGAGTGAGGTCACAGCGCCCTTGAGAGGTTGCCTCGCCCGGATGGAGCCGGTCTCGTAGACGTAGGCGAACCCCCTGCCGGTGTCGTGCGCGCCGCCGGCGAGGAGCTGGCCGCCGTCGGCGCTGAACGCCAGGTCCGAGACGCGGTCGTCGGTCGTGTGCTGCCACAACGGGGCGCCGGTGTGCGCGTCCACGACGATCACGCCGGGCGTGGACTCGTCGTTCAGCGTCTGGTTGACCGCGAGGTACCGCAGGTCGGGGCTGAACACGGCCGTCGACGCCTCCGGGATGGGCACGAGCGGGAACCGCTCCCGTCCGCCCTCGCGCACCTCGTAGACGCCGACGCCCTGTTCGACGACGGCGGCGACCGCCGTGCCGTCCGGGCTGAACGCGACGTTCTGGACCGGCTGGTCGCGCGGCACCGCGATCGACCGCACGGACTGGGCGCCGGGGTCGACCAGGCACACCGTCCCGTCGAGGCACCCCGCGGCGAGGAGCTTCGAGTCGGGGCTGAACGCCAGCCCGGAGAAGCCGTGGTCGTGCTTGCGGGTGAGGACCTCCCGGCCGTCGTCGTCCATGACGATCAGGGCGTCGCCGCCCGCGACGGCGACCAACCGGCCGTCCGGGCTCACGGCGAGGCTCCGCACGTCGTGGTCGTCCTCGATGACGACCTCGCGCCGCTGCGAGCCGAGGTCGACCCGCCAGACCTGCCCGATCGGCTCACCGGCGGGGGTGACCACCGGACCGACGGCCCACAGCACCCGGCTGTCCGGGGTGAACGCGACCTGCCGTCCGAACCAGCGCTTGCTGTAGTAGGTCTGCTGGGGTTCGGCCCACTTCACCTGGCCGGTCGCGGTGTCCAGGACCCTGGTGCGCGCGATGAGGGTCGCGCCGAAGTCGGCGAACTCGGCCACCGCCACCAGCGCGTCGTTCGCCGACACGGCCAGGGCGCGCACCTGCCACGGACCCGGCTCCGGCGTCCACTTGGGCGCCTGCCCCTCCAGGTCCCACACCAGGACCTGGGCCTGCGGGCGCTCGTGGTCCGGGCCGAAACCGGTGCCCACGACGATGGTCGTCCGGTCGAGCCAGCGCACCCGCCACGGGGCGGCGGTGAACTCGGCCCGGTTCACGGGCTGGCGTGTGATCACGGGGTACCGCCTCGGGAGTCGTGCGCGAAGGCCGCGCGGTAGGACCGCCACCGGTCGAGACCCGTGTCGGCCTCCAGACCGGCGAGCAGGCTCCGGGTTCGTTGCGGTGCGGAGCCGCCGGCGAGCACCCACTCGCCGCTGTCGATCTCCACGCTGTCCGACCACAGCGTCAGGTCGATCTCGACGACGATGCTCGCCCGCCCCACCAGCGCGTTGCGCGCCGACTGGTAGGTGAGCTCGATGCGCATCTCGATCGACACGGAGACGATGCCGAGCACCTCGACGCAGCCACCGACGCGCAGGTATCCGGTGAGCGTCACGGATCCGCCTGCTTCGAGGGCGAAGCGGACGCCGCCGAGCGCGTGCACCTCACCGGAGGCCACGAGGAAGTCGACGGAGACGATCGCGCCGAACTCCAGCGCCGCCTCCAGTCGCTTCAGCCCGTCGCGGTCGAACGCGACCTCGACGTACCCGCCGCCGCCGAACATGAGCACGCTGAGCGCGAACGGGTTCTGCCGCTCGGCGAAGGAGAGGGACACCCACACCGGCTTGCCGTCGAACGGGACCTCGATCGCGATCCGGAGAACGATGTCGCGCAGCACGAACACGCCCGCGCTCACCGACGGCACGGACAGCGCGTACCGCACGGTGATCCCGCTCGGCGTCACGTCGAGCAACGGCCGCGCGGAGCCGAGGTCGACCGCGTTCTGCAACTCCTGCAACAACTTCAGTGTGCCGAGGAACGTCGCGTCCAGCCCGGCCACGTCGAGGCTCGGCCGCTCGCCCGCGCGCTGGGTGTAGGTGAGCGAGCCGAAGTCCAGCCGCAGCACCGCTCCCGGTCCCGGCGGGAACGCCAACGCGAAGTCGCGCACCACGCACGTCGTGGTCGGCCCTTCGACGCTCAGGTCGATCCGCGCGCCCGGATTCGCGATGAACGCCCCGACCGATCGCAGCGCGATGTCCTTCCACAGCATCCGCACCGTCGGCGGACGTCCCGGCTCCAGCACGGACGTCACCCGCGGCGGCACTCTCAGACCGGTCAGCAGGTCGCGCAGCCGGAAGCCGAGCACGGTCGCGTCCGGCCCGAACAACGCGGCCGGGTTGATCACGCCGTCCGCGGCGGGCAGTCCGGCCAGCTTCACCGGGCCGTGCACCCGCGACAGCGCGTCGGCGGAGTAGTTGGGTGCTACCAGCGCGCCGGACCTGTCGGAGTTCCTGGTGAACGACAACGGGATCTCCGGGCCCACGACCCGGAACACCACGTCCGTCGCCGTCCCGGTGTCGAGGTACGCGTCGGTGAACGCGATCCCGCGCCGCGCGCCGTCGCCGAGCAGCGACCGCAGTGCGGGCAGCACCACCTCGGCGCCGGTCAGTCGTGGCCGGAACCCGTCGGCCGTGGTGCCCGCGAAGGTCAGCGAGTGCACCTCGTGGACGTCCTCGTCGGCGGGCCGCGCGCCGCGGATCAGGTCGACGGGGACACCCGGCAGGGAAACGGACTGCTCGCCGTAGAACCCCGGGACGCGGGGGTCGTCCAGGGCGTCACCGGCGACGAACAACAACGGCAGCTCCGTGCGCACCGGTCCGCGCGCGGTGTGGAGCTCGACCGGGAAGCGGATCGGGTCGGTGCCGTACCTCGGCCAGAAGCAGCGCGGGCTCGACCGGTCCGGCAGCCATTCGGGGACGCCGATGTCGGTGTGGAGCGTGCGGGTGATCACGACGTCGTCGAACGGGAACGACCGGCGCAGCCGGGGATCGGCGGGCGCGGGACGCACCGGGTCGGTGATCGCGAGGGTGAGTGTCCGACGCAGCACGGAGGCGCCGAGGTGCGGGTCGTAGATCCGTTCGGTGTGCTCGACGTAGTCGGCGTGGTGGCCCAACGGGTACAGCACTCCGCGTGCCAGCAGCCGCACCTCCATGTCGCGGCCGAGCACGATCCGCTGGTCCCAGTCGAGGTTCGGCCAACGCGCGCGGATCGTCGCGGTGGCACCCAGCGCACTGAGCTCCAGCCGCGACGCCGCCGCGGGCCCGTTCTGGATGATCAACGACCGCTGCGCCTCACCGATCGGCGTGGCGAAGAGGTCCGGGTAGTGCGCGGCGGCGTGGTCGACGGGCCGCAGGCGCAGCCCGGACCCGGAAGTCAGGTTCGTCCGCCACAGGCCGGTGACCCCGCCCGCGTTCGCGGGCTGGTTCTCGTGGACCGCCCTGACGTCGTCGCCGTCGACGGTGAAGCGCAACCGCCACGGCACCTCCACGACCGAGTCGGCCAACGGCCGTGCGGCGACCGCGGCCAGCAGGGCGATCGTGGTCAGCGGCACGACGGCACCCTGCTCCACGACCACCGTGATCCGGCTCGGCGCGGCCGGCGTCGCACGCCACACCGGAACCACGTCCGGGTTCCCGCCGCTCGGCCGGTACGCGGGAGCGGGCACGCCGGGGACGGTGAGCTCCTCGGCCAGGTGCTGGGGCGGGAAGAGGAGCGTCAGCAGGGCGTCCGGACCGGCCCGCAACACCTGCCCGTCCACCGTCATGCCCGTCCACCGCACCCCGAGGACGAGGTGGTCCTCCCCGCGCAGCAACAAGAAGTCGGCCATCGCGCTACTCGTACCTGGGGTCGGGTTCGCCGACCGCCGTGCCGGGGTCGATGGTGACGGGAGGCAGCGGGAAGCCGTCGGGCACCCACGGCCCCGCCGTCCCGATGGCCTGGTTCCCGGTCGCCTCGTCGCGGACGAAGAGCGTGCAGCTGCCCTCCGCGCGCCGGTAGCCCGTGATGTGCGAGACGCGGCCGACCTCGTTGGCCCGCGTCGGCAGGTCGAACGTCCGGTAGTCGTTGTAGTAGCGGACGTTGACCGAGCCGTGCGGGGTGAACTGCTCGCCGTCGATGACGAGCATGCCGTTGTCGCGGCGGACCGCGATGCTCGGCCGGAGCTTAGGCGCCGGCATCGCCGTCAGCACGGCGTAGGCGCCACTGGCGCCGAGGTCGTGGACGCCCCCGCTCGCGCACCGGCCGGGGTAGTCGCTGATGAACGTCAGGCACAGGCAGATCCGGCACCACCGCCACCCCTGCTGCGCGGACGGCGGCATGGTGTCGAGCGGCACCGCGTAGACGCCGCTACCGGTGTGGTCGTGGCCACCGCCCGCCGGACACCAGGCGCCGCCGTCGCCGAAGCAGAGGTTCTGGCACCGGCAGCACCACCGCCAACCCGACTGGGTCCCCGGCGGGGTCTCGCCCGCCATGAGGAAGTACTCGCCGCTGGCGCTGAGGTCGTGCGCGATGTCGCCCTCGCACACCCCGTCGCCATATGCGTTGAACGCCAGGCAGTAGCACCGATCGCACCACCGCCAGCCGGCCTGCACGCCCATGTCCCACCCCTTCGATCCCCACACAAGGCTCGTCACGGGGAGGCGCCCTGTCATCAGGGCTAGCCCTGACTAGGGGTCAGCCCTGATGCGGGCCAGGCGTCACGCGACCATCCTTGGACCGATGGACGCCGTGCTGCTCGTGGACGACAACGCGGCGTTCCGCGCTGTGGCCAAGGCGTTGCTAGAGCAGGGGGGCTTCAGGGTCGTCGGTGAGGCCGGGACGATCGCGGCGGCGTTGCGCACCGCGGCCGACACCCGGCCGGACGTGGTGCTGCTCGACATCGGGCTGCCCGATGGCGACGGTGTCAGCGCGTGCGGCGACCTGCGGGCGGTGGTGCCGAACGCCGCGATCGTGTTCTGCTCGGTGCGCGGGGCCGACCAGTACGAGGACGCCGTGCGGCGCTCACCGGCCGTCGGGTTCCTGCCCAAGTCGCAGCTGTCCGCCGAGGCGCTGGCGGCTGTGCTCGGTCAGCGCGACCGCAGGTAGGCGAGGACGGCGAGCACCCGGCGGTGCCTGCCCGACTCGATGGGCAGGGTGAGGCTCTGGAAGATGTTCCGCACGTGGGTTTCCACGGTCTTGCCGGTGAGGCTGAGCTCCTCGGCGATCGCCTGGTTGGACTTGCCCTGCGCCATCAGCGCGAGCACCTCGAGTTCGCGCGCGGTCAGCACGTCGAGCAGGTCACGCCGTCGAGGTCCGGCCAGCATCGCGGCCACCACGTCCTGGTCGAAGACGCAGCCGCCCGCGGCGACGCGGTGCACGGCGTCGAGGAAGTCGGCGCCGGACGCCCTGTCCTTCAACAGGTAGCCGACGCCGCGCGTGACGTCGCCGACGAGTTCGGTCAGGTGCGCGACCTCCAGGTACTGCGACAGCAGCAGAACCCCGACCGACGGTCGGCTCGTGCGGATGCGCACGGCGGCGTGCAGGCCCTCGAGCCGGTGTTCCGGCGGCATCCTGATGTCGACCACGGCCAGGTCCGGTTCGCTCGCCTCGACCGCGGCGAGCAACCCGTCCGCGTCGCCGACCTCGGCGAGGACGCGGCAGCCCGCCGTCGTCAGCAGTTCGGCGAGAGCGCTGCGGAACAGCCGCGCGTCGTCGGCGATGACCACCCCGAGTCCGGTCACGGGCGCTCCAATGGGAGAAGGGCGGTCACGGTGGTGCCGGGAGCGCCGTCGCGCACGGTCAGCGAACCCTCCACGGCGGACACCCGGTCGCGCAGGCCGGTCAGCCCGGTGCCGAGGGACGGGTCGGCGCCGCCCGTTCCGTCGTCGACCACGGCCAGCCGCAGCGAGCCGTCCCGGACGCCGACCTCGATGCGGACGCGGGAGGCGGACGCGTGCTTGAGCGCGTTCGTCACCGACTCGGCGGCCACGTAGTACGCGGTGGCGGCGACGAGGTCGGGGAGCGCCGGGAGGTCGGTCTCGACCAGGTCGACGGGCTGGGGCGAGCGGGCGGCGAGCGCGCGCAACGCCGGGATCAGCCCGAGGTCCGTCAGCACCGACGGGTGGATGCCGCGCGCCAGTTCCCGCAGCTCGGCCAGCGCTTCCTCCAGGCTGTCGGCACTGCGCCGCAACAGGTCGTCCAGTTCGGCGACGCCGCCCGATCGCTGCCGGGCCAGGCGCAGGGTGAGCGCGGCGGTGACGAGCCGTTGCTGGGCGCCGTCGTGCAGGTCTCGTTCCACGCGACGGCGCTCGTCGTCCCCCGCCGCGACGATCCGGGCACGGGAAGCCTTCACCTCGGCCAGCTGGGCGCGGACCTCGGCGGCCAGGCGCTGGTTGTCGAGTTCCAGGGCGGCGGCGGACGCGACGGCGCTGAGCACGTGGTGGTCGTCCTGCAATGCCGGGTCGTGCACCAGCACCGCCACCCGCCGTCCGGCGCGGTCCACCGGGGTGACCGCGCGGTCGAGCTCGACCGGCCTTCCGTCGGCGTCCACGTAGTCGCCGTGCTCGGGCCGGTGGTAGCCGACCCGCAACGACGGATCGCCCAGCGCCTCCGCCAGCAGGTCGCGCAACCGTTCCGGCGGCGAGCCGGGCAGGCGGGCCAGCAGGTTCGCGACCGACGTCCGTCCCAGCCGCACCCGCCAGACACCGCTGAGGAACGCGAGGGGCAACGCCAGCGTCGACGCGCGCGTCAGGCCGACCAGCACCTCGTGGTGCCGCGAGAGCCCGGTGCCGAACAACGCGTCCAGCACCGACGCGCCCGTCCCGAACAACCCGACGGCGAACACCGGTGCGAGCACCCGGCGAGCGGGCCTGCTCGCCGTCACCCAGCGCCGCACGAGCACCGCCGTCACCGCGATGCCCAGCACGAACTGGACGCCGTCGACGACCCTGGTGACCGTCCAGTCCGGCAGGTCCCACACCAGCAGCAGGTTCGGCGTCAGCGTGTCGAGCCACAGCGTGCTCGCCGGGACGAGCCCGAACACCATGACGTAGCAGGTCCGGACGAGCGCCCGCTCCAGCCCGGCCCGCAGCGCCCCGTCGGGGTAGGCGAGCAGCAGGTGCACCAGGAACGCCGAGGACGCCGACCGCATCAGCAGCCCGACCGTGTGCACCGCCGGGTCGATCGAGATCTGCACGTCCTCGGCGAACCAGGCGATCCCGATCAGCACCATCAGCAGGCCGATCCGGACCACCGGCACGTCCGGCCTGCGGTACGCGGCGATCACCCCGGCCACCAGGTAGCACCCGCCGACCGCGGCGGAGAACGTGGTCCCCGTCGACGTCTCGTGCTGCCCGGACGCCGTCACGGCCAGCACGAGCGCGCCCCAGCAGGCCCCGGCGGCGGCGAGCACCCCGATCAACGGCGCCGGGCCGTGCCTGAGTGCGCCCTCCGGTTCCACCACGCCTCCCTGTGAACACCTCCGCACCAAGTAGTCGCCGGACCGGCCGGTCGCGTAACAGGTTTCTCAGTGCAGGCCCCGATGTCACCGGCCGTTCCCGCTCCTACCGTCGAGGTCATGGCAGGGGACAAGGTCGCCGAGATCCGGATCAACCCCCGGACGGTCCGCATCGGGCATCAGGTGTACCCGCTCGCGAACATCTCCAGGGTGCAGACGCTGGAGGTGGTCTGGAGCGGCAAGAAGGCCACGCTGTACCCGCTGAAGGAGGGCGCCGTCCTCCTGGTGCTCTTCGGCCTGGTCGCCGCGGGGATCCAGGTCGGCGTCCCCGCCCTCGGCCTCGGCGGCCGCCAGGTCACCACCGACGTCATGACGGTCGCGATGGCCCTGTTCGGCCTCCGGATCGCCTGGCTGGTGCTGCTGCTCCTGTACCGCGTGCTGTTCCGCCGGAAGCACTACGCGTTGTTGCTGGAAACAGCGGGCACTCAATACACGGCGTTGTCGGGAACCGACCTCCCGGAACTGCACCGAATCGAGACGGAAATCGTCGGCGCGATCGAAAAGCCGCCCACCCGTGAGCACGTCGTGCAGATCCACGGCGACTTGGTGCTCGGAGACCAAACAAAGCAGACCGGGTCCGGCAGCCGCATGACCATCAACAACTGACCAGCGAGGTAACGCACATGGGTGACGTCGTCCACGGCAGCCAGTACAAGCAGACCGGCGCGAGCAGCAACATGACCGTCAACAACTCCGCGGGTGTGAGCAGGGCGGACGTCGACGCCGCCGTGGTCGAGCTTCGCGCGTTCATCGACCGCCTCACCCGCACCGGCGCGGTCGGCCCGAACGGCCAGGTGAACGACCCGGCGGCCGTGGTGGCCGAGGTCGAGTCGAACAAGAGCAGGCTGGCCGCGCTGGGAAAGGCCGTGCTCGGCGGCGCGAAGGACGCGGTGCTCACCGTCGTGCAGGGCGGAGTGGCCGCGCTGGTCGTCGCTCTGCTGGGACGCGGCTGAATTCGTGGAACACCATCAGGGCCGGAACTTCATGCGCGATTCTCAGCCAATGACTTCCGACGTTCCATAACGAGTGGTTTTCGTCAAACCGGGGTGCATGTGTGTGCTGGGCCTGCTGGCTGTATGGATTGATTGCCTGTGTGCATCCTGTACGAGCTCGGACCGAGGACTGGTCGGAACACTGGTGGTGGCACCCTCCGTATGGCGGATGTCCTGCTCTGACCATCCGGACTCAGATCGATTTATCCTGACTGTCGCTGTCCGACGCGGGTAGGGAGTCGACATGGCAGGCGCGCTGGTCGAGCAGATCCGGTTCGCGGTCGTCATGGACGGCGGGGTGAGCCACGCGGTCTGGATGGGTGGGGTCGTCCTCGAACTCGACCGTCTGACCAAGGGCGACTCGGCGTACCCGCGCCTACTGGACATGGTGGGCTGCACCGCGCGGGCCGATGTGGTCACGGGTACGTCAGCTGGGGGTGTCAACGGTGTCGCACTCGCGCTGTCGCAGGTCAACCACGGCGCTGACCTGGCCCATCTGCGGTCGCTGTGGACCGACAACGACCGCTGGGACGGGCTGCTGCGAACCCCTTTCGCGGGCGACCCGGTGTCGCTGCTCCAAGGTGACGACTCCGCCCTCCCGCGCCTGCAGGAGGCGTTCGCACGGCTGGCGGACAACTTCGCCCCGAGCACGCCTGAGGATCGGCCGATGGAGCTCGGCATCACCACGACGTTGGTGGACGGTGTGCCGACCGCGATCCACGACGACCTCGGCACGCACGGGGTCGATGCCACGCATCGGGCCGCGTTCTGGTTCCGCCGCACCTCGTCCCGCGACGACTTCGCTGCGATCGACCTGCCGAGGCGAGTCCTTCAGATGGCGTTGGCCGCCCGAGCCTCGTCGTCGTCGCCGTTCGCCTTCGAACCGACCTTCGTACCGACCTACAGCCAGTCGACACCGTTGAAGCCGGACATGGGCGACGTGGCGACCTGGAGCGGACAGGGCACCGGCGACCGGTCGCGCTTCGCGGTCGACGGCGGCGTTGTGCTGAACGCGCCGGTCCGAGAGGTGCTGGACGCCGTCGACCGGTTGCCTGCCGCTGGACCAGTCCGGCGGGTCACTTTGATGGTGGCGCCGCACGAGGGGGCGACGAACGACGATCCGGCGTGGGCTGATCGGATGCCCAGCCTGATTAGCACTGGCGCCAAGCTGGTCACCGCAGTCACCAGCCAGAGCAGCCGAGCGTTCGCAGAAGGGTTCGCCGAGCACAACCGGCTGTCCTGGGCACGTCGTAGCGGTCGTGCGGCGGTACTCGACCGGGTGGTGTCCACCGGGAACGTCGACCAGTTGTACGCGCAGGCGACGGCGTTGCACACGCATTACGAAGACCTTCGGGTCCGACATTTCGTCGAGGAGTGGCTCACGTCGATGCCGGGCTGGTCCGCCGACCAGATCCGCGCCATGGGCACCACGGCCCACCAGGAATGGCGGCACGCCCACGGGCACCTTCCGCACGTACTGCCGGTGTCCGGTGAGCGGTGGCGGTGGGGTCTGCCGATGGCCGAGAGAGTGGTGTCAGCTGCCCTGGACCTGCTCCGCCGTTTGCTGTGGGTAGTGCCCGACACCGCGACCGCGGTCACCACAGCACACGCAGTCCTGCACCAAGTCCGGGCAGGACTGCGTGCGCTGGCCGATGGGGTCAATCCGGTCGAGGATGCAGGGGTCCACGACTACTGGCCTCGTATGCTGGCCCACTACAACGAACTGGTGACCACCACCGCCCCGGAGTCCTACGGTTGGAAGCTCGACCGGCTGGTCCAAGAGGTCGGCCGCGTCGTGGACGAGGTCCGGCCGATGCTGCTACTCATCGACGAGACCCAGTCGCGTTTGGGCGGACTGGTGGCATGGCAGGCACTCCTGCTGGCCGACGGTACGGCCGACGAGCCGCGCATCGGGCCGCGACGGTGGCTGTCGCGGTTGACGGCGTTGGAGGTCTCCGCAACGTGCCTCGCCGACGATCCTCGCACCGTGCTGGACGAAGCGGTCGAGTCGGTGAGGATGACTCCACGAACGCCCCACGACGGCGCCGAGGTGAACGACCTCACCAGATTCTTCAAGCGCTCGTTGCGAATGAACGACTGGATTCGCGGTCGGTTGGACGGCGCGACCACGTTGTGCCGTGTGGTGCTCGACCCGCATCGGCTGCGCCGGATCGACCAGTTCGCCAAGCAGGACGACAACCGCACCGCCACCCAGCGGGCCCACCAACGGGTCGACGACCTGGTCGAGGCGCAGTTCGGTGCTGTCCCCCCGACGTTGGCCGCGCTCGTCACGCAGGCCAAGGCTGAACTCGCGGCGATCTACGAGACAGACCCCGCAAGCGAACTGCCCGCCACGGCCGCTGCCCTCGCGGAACTGGGCGCCTGGGGAATGCACCTGCGGATCATCACCGAGGAGTTGCCCTTGCTGCGCGCGGCGATCCTCGCCGACCGGGCCGACGATGTCGACCAGCGCTCGCGCGGCGAGCTGTTCCTGGACGAACACCGACAGCTGCTGGACAGATTGGAGCACTCGGTCGACTTCGAAACCCGCCGGGCGGAGTCCGTCGCGCTCGGCTTTCGGGCGCTGCGGGCGTTCGAGCAGATGGGCCTCGACCAGGACCCGCTGCCGCAGGCCGGGACGAACGATCCGATGATTCGCACTGCGGTCACCGCCGCAGCAGTGGTGCTGACCATCGCGGACGGAGCGAACTCGGGTCTGGCGGCGGCGAAACCGTTGACCACCGCACTGCGCGGCGCTGCCATGCTGCCCTACTGGACGATCATCAGGCTCACCGGCGGCGGAGTGCTCAGCTGGCTGCGTGGACTACTGGAACTGGGGATCGGCGGCGGATTGTTGGTGCTCGCGCTGTTCGGCTTGTTGCCCTCCGGAGCCACTGGCCCGGCCGCCGCTATCGGCGGCGCCTGGCTGCTCGCCGCCGTTGGCTACGCGGCACTGCGCTCGGGCACGATGCTGCACGGACTGGTGCTGCTTTCCCCGGTGCTGCCGCTGGCCGCCATCGCGGTCAGCCGGTCGCAGACGTCGTTCACCACTGGGGCCACGAAAAACTACGCGATCACCGGCGTGATCGCGTTGGGTGGCGTAGTGCTCGTCGTGGTCGCGTTGGCTGTGCTCGGCAGCATCCCCAGGGTTACGAGGTCTCCGCTCGCCGTGTGGTCCGACTGGGCCTCTCGAGAGCGCGTCACCCGGTTCCTTGTCCGCCTCCTCGTTATCGCCGCACTTGCCGTACTGGTGTGGCTCGCCGCACGCCACCAGCTCTACGCGCTGCGTTGGCTCGACCCGCCCGCGTGGGCCACGATCGCCGCCGCGTTCGTGGTTTTCGTTTTCGGCGTAGGCAGCGCGATGGCCGGAGGTCGGTCGATCCAACGGTGGTCGCTACGGCGAGAGAGCGACTGGGTGACGGCCGGCGAGGAACCGTACGGCGCCGTGTTGGCCGCTTGGGCCGCGGTTTACGGCACCTGCTACCTCGCGGTCGCGGCGGTGCTGCTGGTGTTCCGGCCGCGGTACAGCGGATGGGAGGCCGTGCTGGCGACGGCGTTGTTGTTCGCGCTGGTCTTGCTGCTGGTGACGCCGCGGCTCGTGACGCGGCGGCTCCGTAGACGAATCGTCACCAGGCTGGTGGATCAGGCGACACCATCACGCTACCCGGACTCCGACGCGGTACCCGAACTCCTTCTCACCCACCTGCACGGCAGCGGACAGCTGTACAAGTTCCTGACCGTTCGAACCGCCGGAGGATCGATTGAGCTCAGCAAGCGGGGTCTACGCGTAGCGAAGCGCATCCAGGCGAAGGTGCCGAATTACCATTGGCAAGTCGCTTCATGATGCTGAATGGCTTTCTCGTTGTTGATCATTTGAGACCATGCGGGGAGCACCCCTCGACTGCAGGGGAAGACCGAGCCCGACCGCGCGGACCTGCCGCGTTCGTTGGGGCCACCCCCGCCTGCGCGAGGAAGACACTTGCTGACCAGCGAGTTTATTGTCCGCTTGTTGGTTTTAGCATGGGTTTGAGGTGGTGGGGTGTCGCTGACGAGCCATGGCAGTGTTTGCCGCGGCATTTCGTTGTGCGAAGGCCTCGGCTGGCCGGTGTCACGAGTTGCTCTCTGAACTATCAGGGCTGGAACTTCATGCGTGATTCTCAGTCAATGACTTCCGGCGTTCCATCACCAGCGGGACCCGCGCTTCGATTACCAGTGGTTTTGCAGCAAATCGGGGTGTATGTGTGCGTGCTGGGCATCCTTGCTGTACAGATTGATTGTCTGTGTACATGCCGTACGAGCCGGACCAGTGAAGAAGACTTCTACAACGAACGTTCCAGTCGTCGCTGTCCAAGTGAGCCGATCTAAGTCGTGATGGTGATCGGTCGATCACCTCAAAGTTCCCGGTCCGGGAGGCTCCTGCCGTTGGTTGGTGACGAAGGTGGCGCGTTCGATTAGTGCGAACGCTTGCGTGAGATGGCCGTGTTGGTGTCGCGGCCTGGGACCGCCAAAATCGAATAGCGCCGGTGAGCCTATCGAATGGAGCGGTTGTCAGCGGCGTCAATGACAAGACCGGTCACCTTCGTATCGCGGATATCAGTCCGTGGACCGGCCGTCGTTCCCGTTGTTGTCGCAAGCGCTGTCCTGCTTCATCGTGCGGCCAGGCAGTTCGCGCCTGGTTCGTCCACTGGGACGACAAGATCGGCGCAGACGCGGCGATCGTGGTCCTGCGCTGGAGCGGGCTCCTATCAGGACACTGGCGCGATGCTGATGTCGCCCGCAGCGTGAGAGGCTCGACCAATTGCCGAGTTGGTTGCCCTTGGTCGCGGTCCTGAGCTCGAAGGCGATAGCGGGCCGCCCGACCGCCTGCGGTTGTTTCCCGAAAGTTGCTGTTCTCCGGCCAGCGCGGTGTTGGCCGATCGATTGCCTATACGGCGTCTGGTAGCGGTGCAGTTCCGTGGAGCGTGTGGCTGAGGGCGGCGAGTTGATGGCTCGGGGCAGCTTGTGCCGGATCCCAGGTGTGTCTATCGGAGCGTCAGGACGATGGGTCGTGGCTGACCCGGAAGACCTTCGATCTGTCGACGCGTTGCGTCGGTTGGTCGCGGGTCTAGTGCGGCGAACGCGAGTTTTTGCCCTTTCGCACGTTGAGTAGGGGTTCGAAGGGGCACGAACTTCACGTGGATCTTACGGACTCCGATCGGTCCTCTCCATGATCTGCCCCGGCCGGTCCGACCGGCTGGGGCAGCACTCGACAAGGGGGGCGCTGCCGCGCGGTTTTGCTTGGGGGGAAACGTGTTGGTGTTCCGTCGTGCGCTCATCGCGTCGATCGCGTTGTGCCTGGTCGTCCCGTTGGGCGGCACAGCCAACGCGGCTCCGCCCAGTCCCGCGGCCGACCTGGCCATCGCCGCGGCGCGTCCCTCGGATCCGGTGGACTACGCCTATGACGCCGCAGGACGTCTAGTTGGTGTCTCGCAGACCAACACCGGCGCGAACACCGGCCGCTACAACTACGACGACTCCGGCAACCTGCTCTCGATCGACCGGTTCGCCTCCACGACCCTCTCGCTGCTCAGCATGGTCCCGGCGCGGGCACAAGTCGGCGCGACGATCACCTTGTCCGGCACGGCTTTCGCCGCCACTCCCGCGGGCAATACGGTCAAGTTCAACGGCACCACCGCGACCGTCTCGGCCGCGACGACCCGCACCCTCACCGTCGCCGTGCCCACCGGTGCGACCACCGGCCCGATCACCGTCACGACCTCGGCCGGAACGGCCACCAGCTCGAAGCCGTTCACCGTCGACGCGACGGCCAACCCGCCCACGGTCACCGGCTTCAGCCCCGCGCTGAGCGCCGAGCGCGCGTCCGTGACGATCACCGGCACGGGCTTCGACGCCGCAAGCGTGGTGTCGTTCGGCAAGACCCGCGGAGTGGTGACGGCCGCGACCTCGACGTCGTTGACCGTGACGGTGCCGGACGCGGCGGGGTCGGGGCCGATCACCGTGGTCACCGCGAACGGGGTCGCGTCCAGCAGCACGGACTTCGTCGCCGTGCCCGGCAGGTTCGCGGCGTTCGAGACGGCGTCCACGCCGGTGCTGGTGGTGGACGGTGCTGCCACCACGGTCGCCACGCCGGCGAGCAAGGTGTCGGTGATGCGGTTCACCGGCACGAAGGGGCAGCGGCTCAGCCTCGGGTTGACGGGCTCGACGATGACCGACGACGTGCTGATCGAGGGCTTCACCCCGTTCGGCGCCCCGTTCGCGCGCGACGAGCTCGACGTGCCGTGGAAGCTGAACTCGCTCGACCGGGGCATCGAGTTGCCGCCGTTGCCGCAGAGCGGCGTCTACCAGTTCGTGCTCGACCCGTTCGCGTCCGGCGCGGGCTCGGTGACCGTGACCTTGTCCAGCAGGGTCACCGGGACGCTGAACCCGACCGGCGCGGCCTCCGTGGTGGCCTTGAGCAGGCCGGGGCAGTTGGCGGAGTTGACGTTCCCCGCGACAGCGGGCAAGAACCTGAACCTGGGCTTCACCGCGTCGACCTTTCCCGCGGGCACGGTCGCGACGGTGTCGGTGCGCGAACCCAACGGCGCGTGGATGTTCGACCGCACCCTGAAACCGCGTTCGCCGGTCGCGCTCAACGGCTTCGACCTCGACCTGCCGACCAGCCAGACCGGCAACTACACCGTCTTGTTCGGGACGAGCAACCAGAGCACGGGATCGGTGACGGTCACGGCGTCGACCTCGATCGACGGCGGAGTTCTCACCTTGGGCAACGACCTCACCGCGACGTCGAGCCGTCCCGGCCAGGACGTCGAGTTCCGCTACGCGGGCACCGCGGGCCAGGTGCTGAGCCTGGACTTCCCCGCCATCTCCTCCCAGTTCGGCGCGTCCGTGACCGTCACCGCGCCCGACGGCTCGGTCGTCGCCGCGGCGCAGTCGTCCGTGCACGTGGACGTCCCGGCACTGCCCGTCACGGGCACCTACCTGGTCACCGTCAGCACGTTCTCCAGCAGCGGATCCGGGTCGATGACCCTGCGCGCGACTCTCCGCCAGGACGCGGGCACGCTCACCCCGACCGGTGCCGCCACGTCGGTCACCCTGGCCCAGCCGGGCCGGACCGCGGTGTTCCAGTTCGCCGCGACCGCGGGGCAGACGGTGAACCTCGGGCTCATCGGGTGGGCGCTGCCCGCCGGGGCCTCTCTGCGTGGCCAGGTCCTCGACCCGCAGGGGGCGAAGGTCTACGGGTCGCCCGGACTCTTCCCGCTCAGCGTGATCACGATCAAGGCCACCGCCACGGGCACCTACCGGCTGCTGCTCTCGCCCAGCGGCGCGACCGCCACCTCCAACGGCTCGGTCACGATGTCGACGCAGATCGCCGGGGGAGCGCTGACGATCGGCACGACCAAGACCGTGACGGCGAGCAGGGCAGGGCAGTCGACAGCGCTGACCTTCACCGGTGCGGTCGGCCAACGCCCCAGTCTCACCTTCAGCTCCTTCGCCTTTGCCAGCAATGTGATCTTGCAGGTTGCGAGGCCGGACGGGACGGTGTTCCGCGACGAGTTCCTCGCTTCGTTCCAGGTGGATCTGGAACCGCTGACCGTCGCGGGCACCTACGAGGTTCGGGTGCTGCCGCAGGCGGAAACCGGATCCGTGCAGCTGACCTTGAACGACCGGGTCGATGCCGGGTCAACCACGGTCGGCGGCGCGACCAAGACGCTGTCGATCACCCAGACTGCCCGGTTCGCCGAGACCTCGTTCACCGCCACCGCGGGGCAACGAGTCGACTTCGGCTTCACCGGCTGGACTTTCGCCTCGGGCACCCACCTCCGTGCACGCGTCCTGGACTCCACGGGTGCCGCTGTCAACGAAACGGACCTCGTCGACACTGGTTCGATCTTCACCACCGTTGGCGCCGCGGGTACCTACCGGCTGATCATCGCCCCGATCGGCTTCGGCACCGGCGCGGTGACCCTGACGCTGTCCCAGCAGATCGACGCGGGCACGATCACCCTCAACACCAACAAGGTCCTCACCTTCCCCCGCGTCGGCCAGACCTCACGGGTGACGTTCTCCGGCGTCGCCGGTCAACGACTCGCGCTCACGATGCCGACGATGACCACCCCGTTCTTCCCCTTCGTCCAGGTCCTCAAGTCGGACAACTCCGTCCTGTTCTCCGATTTCGGCGGCGCCTCGGTCGCGCTTCCCGCGTTGCCGACCACCGGCACGTACACGTTCGTGCTCAGCCCGTTCAGCTTCACCGGTTCGGTCACGGTGAACTTGACCACCGCGGCCGCGGCCCGCAAGTCCGCACCAGCCGACAAATCCCAAGGCCCTCGTTCCATCCCGGCTCCGCCGATGCCGCCATCGCCGCCGGTGGTCAAGCAGGACCCGTTGCCGCCGCTCGGACTTGTTACCGCGGCCGAAGCTGCGTCCACAAGCGGCCCGACCTGGACGCCCGATCAGCGCAACCTCGCCGGTGACGACTGGAACACCCACCGGCCCGCCTTGTCGGGCAAGCAGCCCGAACCGTTGCGCGCCGCTGCCGGCACCACCGCCCTGTCCGGCCGAGCGCTGACCCTGGACGGCCGGGGGCTCGCCGGGGTGACGGTGTCGATCGACGCCGTCAAGGCGAAGACCGACGGGAGTGGGCGGTTCCTGCTCTCCGGTGTCGGCGCGGGCCACCGAGTCCTGCGGGTGGACGGCGCGTCGGCGAACTCCGAGGCGCACAAGTTCGGCCTGTTCGACATCGGCGTCGACCTGACCGCCGGTCAGACCGCGGTGTTGCCATATCCGGTGTGGATGTCCGCTTTGGACACTGCCAACAACGTCAAGTTCACCTCGCCCGCGGACCGGGAGGTCGTGCTCACGACCCCGGCCATCCCCGGCCTGGAGGTGCGGCTGCCCAAGGGTGCGGTGATCCGCGACGTCGGCGGCAAGGTCGTCACCGAACTCGGCATCACCGCCATCCCCGTCGACCGGCCGCCGTTCCCGTTGCCGCAATCGCAGGTGCCGTCCTACTTCACCGTTCAGCCCGGCAGTTCGTACGTCTTCCCGACCGGCGCGCGGGTCGTGTACCCGAACTTCACCCACGCCGCGCCCGGCGACGTCATGGACTTCTGGCACTACGACCCGGCGGACCGCGGCTGGTTCGTCTACGGCCACGGCAAGGTCACGCCGGACGGGAAGCAGGTCGTCCCGGACGCGGGCACCGAGGTCTACCAGTTCACCGGCGCGATGCTGATCTCGCCCGGTAGCCCGGCACCGCCGGAGAAGGCGGGCGTACCGGGTGAGTCGACGACGGCGGGCGACCCGGTCAACCTGAGCACCGGTCTGCTGGTCGACACCGTCACGGACCTGTCGATCGACGACACGATCCCGATCTCGATCACCCGCACCTACCAGCACTCCGACACCGCCCGCCGCGCGTTCGGCGTCGGTGTGGGCTCGGACTACAACACCTACCTCTACGCCAACCAGCAGTGGGTCGACGGCCAGCTGATCCTGCCCGACGGCGGCCGGGTCAAGTACCACCGCATCACCCCCGGCAGCACCGGGTTCAACGAGTACGCGACCGCCGCGTTCGCCGCCGACCCGACCCCGACGATCTTCAGCGGCTCGGTGATGGCGTGGAACGGCAACGGTTTCGACGTCCGCCTCCGCGACGGCACGACGTACGTCTTCGGTGAGGAGGCTCCCCTCCAGGCGATCCGGGACAAGTTCGGCAACACCGTCACCATCACCCGCGACTCCGCGGTGCCCGACTCCGACGGCCGAGTGCGGGCGAAGGGGCCGATCACCCAGGTCACCTCGCCCAACGGCAAGTGGATCTCGTTCACCAACAACACCAACGGCCAGGTCACCCAGGCTCGCGACAACGCAGGCCGCACCGTCGACTACACCTACGACGGCACCGGGCACCTGTCCACCGTCACGGACGCCACCGGCTCCGTCACCACCTACACCTACGACTCGGCCGGTCGAATGGCCACGGCCAAGGACGGCCGCAACACCGTCTACCTGACCAACACCTACGACTCCGCGGGCCGCGTCAGGACCCAGACCGCGCCCGACACCGGGGTGCACACGTTCGACTACGTGACCGGCACCGGCGGCAAGATCACCGAAACCAGGGTCACCGACCCGCGCGGCTTCGTCCGCAAGGTCACCTTCAACACCGCCGGGTTCGCCACCAGCGACACCGCCGCCTTCGGCAACGCCCTGGCCCGCACCACCACCATCACCCGCGACTCGACGACCAACGTCATCACCTCCACCACTGACCCGTTGGGCCGCCGCACCGACCTGGGCTACGACGCCTTCGCCAACGTCACCAGCATCACCCAAGCCGCCGGAACGTCACTGGCCCGCACCGTGCAGGCCCGCTACGAAGGCCCGTTCGACCAGCTCAGCAAGATCACCGACTGGCTGGGCAAGGACACCGTCTACGGCTACCACCCCAACGGGGCGCTCAAGACCGTCGCCGACCCCATCGGCCGCACCACCACGACCGACGTCCTCGAGACCGGCCAGATCAAGACCCTCACCGACACCGCGGGCAAGAACACCGGCTACGCCTACGCCCTCGGCGACCTGGTCACCGTCACCGATCCACTGGGTCGAGCAACCCGCCTGACCTCGGACACCATCAGCCAACTGGTCGCCGTCCGCGACCCCGCGGGCTCGATTTCCCGCTCCACGTACGACAAGCAAGGCCGAGTTCTGTCCACGGTGGACCCGTTGGGGCGCTCGACGTCCTACACCTACGACGCCAACGGCAACCTCAAGACGGTCACCGATCCGCGCAGCAAGACGACGACCTACACCTACGACCTGATGAGCCGGGTCAAAACCGCAACCGACCCCCTCAACCGGGTCACCACCTACGACTACGACCTCAACGGCAACCCCACCTCGAACACCGGCGGGCGCGGCAAGGTCACGCTCACCGAGTTCGACGCCCTCAACCGCCCCACCCTGGTCCGCTTCGGTGCGACCGGCACGGCCGAGGAAAGCCGCACCACCTACGGCTACGACCTCGCCGACCGCCTGAAGACCGTCACCGACTCGGCCGCGGGCGTCACCACGTTCACGCTCAACGACCGCGACCAGCTCACCAAGTCCGTGACCCCGCAGGGCACCCTGGACTACACCTACGACGCGGCCCGCCGCACCACCATGACCGCCCCCGGCCAAGCCCAGGTCGTCTACGGCTACAACGACGCCAGCCAACCCACCACCCTGACCCGCGGCTCCGAGGTCGTGACGATCGGCTACGACACCGCGGGCCGCCGCAAAACCGTCACCCTGCCCAACGCCGTCGTGCAGACCTACGGCTACGACGACGCCAGCCGCCTGACCTCCATCGGCTACACCCGCAACACCACCACCCTGGGCACCCTCACCCACGACTACACCCCGGCTGGTCAACTCGGACACCTCGGCGGCACGTACGCCCGCGCCGACATCCCGAACGCCTACGGCCCGGCCACCTACGACGACGCCAACCAGGTCATCAAGGTCGGCACCACCGTCTACGCCTACGACAACGACGGCAACCAGACCACCGACGGCACCACCGCCTCCACCTGGAACGCCCGCGGCCAACTCGCCACCACCACCCGCCCCGGCCAAACCTCCACCTACGCCTACGACGGCCTGGGCAGGCGCATCGCCAAAACCGCGGGCGGCACCACCACCGGCTACCTCCACGACGGCAACAACGTCATCCAGGAATTGGCAGGCACCACCCCGACCGCGAACCTGCTCACCGGCGGCCTGGACGAGGTCTTCACCCGCACCAGCGGCGGGGTTTCCCGTTCCCTGCTCACCGACCATCTCGGTAGCACCCTGGCCACCACCGACACCACCGGCACGGTCACCGGCGAATACGGCTACCAACCCTTCGGCGCCACCACTCTGACCGGCGACGACGGCGGCAACCCCACCCGTTTCACCGGCCGCGAAGACGACGGCAACAACCAGTACTTCCACCGAGGCCGCTCCTACAACACCACCGACCAACGCTTCCTCAGCCAGGACCCCATCGGCTTCGCAGGCGGCGACAGCAACCTCTACGCCTACGTCGGCAACCAGCCCACCGCGTTCACCGACCCCATGGGCACCAACCCAAAGTCGATCACGGCCAGCACTCACAGTGGGAACTCTCGGGCACGCGAAGGCGTCGAAAGGCTGTTCGAGCGCACGTACGAAGTCTCGCCGGGCTACGATCCGCAGGCCTACGTGGAGGCGATTGCCCAGCGTTATGGGATCAACTTGCGCGGCAGCGGTCAGCGGATCGAGGTCCTGTACGACCCGAAGTTGCCGTCTTTGGGGCTCACCAAAGGCACGGACGGGGGACTGATTGTCAGGGTTGGTCCGAATGCGCTGGCAGGCGGTGATGCGGAGGTGGCGAACACCATCGCTCACGAGTTGACGCACGCTCGCTACTATCTGCGCAATAAAACATTCGATGGTCAGGAGCACGGCCACGGCAGATCAATGGCCGACGGAACTCCGTACGGTTCCGGAAATGCACTTCAAGAATGGATCGAGGGCAAGCGGTGATCAGTCGAGGAGAATCATAGTGGACACTGCGAAGTGGTGTGTGGTGCCGAGTGGGGTAAGTGAGCAGTGGGGCACGGTCTTCCTTGCTGCTTTCCGTGAGTGTCGCGGTATCCGTTTGGGTGAGGCATGTCCTCATTGCGGAATTGTTGCCCTACGCCAGTTCTACATTCGCCACCAATTTGTCGACCCGGAATCGTTGTCCGGTGAGCCTGCGTGGATGCGAGAACGCGTGGCCCGTTTGGTCGATGCGGCCGACGGGCTTGAGTGGTGCGCCAACTGTCGGATCTATGACGACATCAAAGACAAGTCGGCACCGTCGTGGTGGCCGGATTCGGTGGCCGGAGTCGAGCGTGGGAGCGCTTACGAGGTGGAAGGTGTCATTGATGTCGTGACGGTTTACCTCGCCGAGCACGGAGATTTCCAGGGGGCCTGAACGGTGTCTACTCGACGATCTACGTGTACTTCTTGGAACCATGCACGAGCCGGGGCACGGGATCTCCTCCATCTTAGGTCTGGCCGAGGTCGGCGAAAAGCGGGTCTCTCACTGTTGCGATACTGTTGTACTGGCTCTCCGACCCGTCGAGCCGTGTTTTCTCTCGGATCGTGGAGAAGATGTCAATGATGTGATTCAGTTAATTGTGCAGCAGAAACAGATGGAATTTGACAACGCAAATGCGGTTATGAAATCGCCGCTTGAAGCGGGTCTTGTCGGTCGTAAAATATGTCGCCGCGATCGTGGCTAATGCTAGCAATGCGGCGGTCGAACATCTACGGGGAATTAAGTCAATCGAGGAGGATCTGTCTGCAGAAATTCATAAATTGAAGTCGATTTGATGATGCTAAGGTCAATTCGGGCGACGACGATGACGACTGAGCTCTGGTTGATTGCGACGGTCAGCTGGCCGAGTCTTGTCCGGTTTACCCTGACCACACCTTCTACGAAGTGCAGGAGCCAGGTGCCGTGCTTGAGGAACGCCAACGCGTAGAACCGCGTGCCGAGCACGGTGTCGCGACGGAGGAAGTCCGCCGCGATGATGCCGTGGGCTTGGGTGGTGGGGAACTCGCGCCAGGTGGAGCCGGAGCGGCATGGTGCCATGTCGATGTCCTGCGTCGTGCAGTATTTGTCAGACCGTCGAGAGGATGATCCGGTGGCCGAGTCTGGCCAGTTCGCCGGGGATGTGGCGGTGCCCCGTCGGGAGTTTTCTCTGGCAATTCGCGGTACGAGCGTCTTGATCGTTGTTCGTGTTGGTGGACGTTCAGTGCGCCGATGTGCGGTGTAGTCCCATTTTCGGGCTATAAGCAGGAGGTGCCAGGCGAGCAGGGTGCCCGGCGTGACTGGGAAGGTCTTCGGCCAGTAGCGACGATCCACCAAACCGGACAGGGCGGCGAACCAGAATCGGTCAGCGGGTACATAGCGGATCGGACTCTTCGGTTGCCGTGATGTGTCATGAGTTCTGACCGTGCACGAGGTTGTTAGTCGCGTGGCGTGCAGAGAAAGTCGTTGCCGATCGCCAGGACGACTGCCGGTTCGATCCGGGCGAGGACATCGAGCGTCGCAATCCACTCGCCCGTGCGCAACGTCGAGGTGATGAGGGCGCGTGCTTCGGAAGCAGTACTCCGAGCCGCGATCGCGACCTGTGCACGAGCTCGCAGGTCCGGTTCGCAGATGGTGTCGGCCAACACGCGCGCCTTCCGCGCATCCCCAGCCACAATGGACACCAGCTCTGCCGTGGCTCGGGCGCGCCAGTGAGGGACCGCGATGGACCTAGCCAATGCTTCGGCCCGTGTGAGGCCGCCTGTCACGGCCACGGCCGTGACGATTTCGGTCAACGCCATCGCTTTCCGTGCGGTGAAGGCGATCGTTGAGCAGACGGCTTCCGCCTCCTCCGCGAACCGCGACGCCGCGGCGTGGTCACCTCGGGAGGCCGCCGTGACGGCCAATTCCGCCAGTGCCCTGGTCCGCCAACGCGGGTCGGTGATCCCATCGGTAACGGCTCTGGCGCGCACCCCGTCCCCACCGCAAGCTAGCGCCTTGACCACCGCGGGCAACGCCGACGCTTGCAGGTCGTCGTCGGCGATCGTTGCCGCGACGGCCTCGGCTCGGGCAACATCGCCCTGACCACCTGCCGTATTGCCTTCCACCGCTGCGCGCCTCGTCGGAGCCGCAGGGCGAGCGTTTCGGCAAGGGATAGTTTGTTCGATTCGATGGCGTCCGCCACCGATTCGGGCGTTGCCTTGTGTTGCTGCTTCCTCCGCCTGAGGTTGTCCGTGTCGGAACTCCGTTCGACACCTAGAGCGTGGATGCGGTCCATTTCCTGATTGCCTGGTTCGGCGACTCCGGGTGCTGCCCCCTCCCCGATGGGTGGCTGGCTGGCCGCGTGCGCGAGTGGTGCCGAACCCTGTACACCACTGATCGACGCCACGGAGTTCAAGGCCCGCATTCGCTGGACCGGATCCGGCAGGGACCCAGCTAGTGCTTCAGCTCTGGCGTGATGCCCGAGGTGAGCCCATACCTCGGGAAGCTCCGGAGGTATCAGGAAGTTGCGGTCGTTCAATTCGGCCCGGTAGATCACCAGTCGGATCATTGCGAGTAGGTCTGGTTCCTCCTGAGCGCTCACGACGTCCTGGGCGGCGACGATCTCGGTAAGGGCGGCACTGTCGCCGCCGGTCAGGTCAAGCATTCGCTCGTGGCGAGCCCGGTCCCGGTCGAGCGCGCATCCCACCAGGCGCGAGGTCTCATTGAGCTCGCGCAGTAGCCCGAAATAGCCCCGCAGCAGGTACTCCGGGGTCCCGATCGGCCGCCCCCGCTCCCGGTGCCGGTCAGCCCAGAGGTGCAACCGCTGGCGGAGGTCGGCCATCCGCGCTTCGCCCATCATCCGGATCGCATCCTGTTGGAGCTGCTCGTGGGCCAGCAGATAGACGGACGGCGTGCTGTCCGGCCTCCAGTGGGCGGCTCGATGGCTGAACGTTCGGCCGGAGACCGCCCGGAGGTGCTCCTCGACCTCCCATTCCGGCCAACCGGTCAGCTCGGTGAGGTCTCGACTGCTCAGGCCGCCGCCCGCCGCCGCCACCAGGCCCAGCAGATCCCGTTCCGCGGGCGTGCCCCGCAGCAGGTGACCGAGTTCGCGCTGGGCGTCCACCCGCACCACTTCGGCGTGCTCCGAGCGTTGCAGGCGTCGAACCACTTGCGGCACGTCGGTGGGGATCGGCGGATCGGGTCGCCCCGCGATCACGATCCGCAGGCCGCCGGGCGGACGGCTCGGGTGGAGTGCGGCGATGCTGTGGCCTTCCGGCCCTACGGTCACGCCGCGGTCCTCGTCGAGACCGTCCACCACGAGGATGAGCCGTTCACCGCGTTCCTGGCAGGTGGTCGCGGCCTGGGCCAACAACCTGAGCAGGTGCGCGTCCCGAGTGGCATCGGTGAGCAGTTCGGGCAGCGACTGCCCCAGAAGCTCGGCAAGCTGTTCCAGGACGACTTCGGCGAAGGCGGTTTTGTTGTTCTGGCCGGACAGCCGGGACGTGACGAAGAAGGACACGATTCGAGCATCCGGTGGTGGGTGCAGCACGAACCAGGACATCAACGCGGACTTCCCGGCCCACGCTGATGCCTGCCACCACGTGTAGGACGCGTCGTGGTCGTCGCTCGCGCACCACGTAGCCAGCTCGGTCAGTTCCTCGTCCCGGTCGTACAGGCTCTCCGGCGCCAAACGGCCGACCTGTTCGAGATACGCGGAACGGACCGCGGACCCCTGGCGCCGCTCATCCTCCCGTGCGTGCAGGTGGACGCCGCCGTGGATGTCCCGTGCCTGCACGATTGCCCCGCTGGCGTCGATCGCGACTTGCGCGTCTCCGAGGCGGCTCCGGCCGCACACTCGGCGTGCAACCGCCGCCAGTGGCGGCGGTCCGCCAACGGGCCGGCCACTGTGCTGGACGTCTTCTCGGCGTGGGCGAGGCATGCCTGGACGAAGGTCAGCACCGTTCGCCAGGAGGGCACTCGCGACGAATTCAGCCTGCGCAGGTCGTGGAGAGTGCTCCTGGGCAGTCGGCCGCCCTGTTCGCGAGCGAGATCGGCCAGCGTCGAGGCCGACGGACTGCCGACTGCGACGTCCAGGTCTCGCAGCGCGAGCCGCAACCTGCTTGACGAGGTCATTCACCCCATCCTCCTAGCCGGGGGCTCGCGCACGAGGACGACTCACCCACCGGAGCACTGGTGAGGGCTCGCTTGCTGTCGTTGACGTACGGGCTGCACCGCGCCGGGATACCTGTCCTTGGGTCAGCGCGAGGCGCGCGCACCTGACCGACGTCGAGTTCGACGTCGGTCAGGTCGATCGCAGCGATCCCCGTAAACGGACACCCCCGCTGGCGCAGGAACGACATCCTCACCGGCGCCTGGGACGACGCCCTGGGAACACCCCCGCCTGCGAGGGGAAGACCGCGCGCCCACGGGCACGTTGCGCCACACCTTGGGAACACTCCCGCCTGCGCGGGGAAGACCGGCTTGAGCTGCTATGTGGTGGGCGGGTCGAAGCCTTGGTTGGTCGAGGACGAGTTGTGGAAGTTGATCGAGCCGTTGATCCCGGTGCAGCCTCGTCGGTTCCGCAGTCCAGGCTGGAAGCGATTGCCGGACCGGGAGTGCCTGCAAGGGATCTTGTTCGTCCTGCATACCGGCATCGGCTGGGAACACCTGCCCCAGGAGCTCGGGTTCGGGTCGGGGATGACCTGTTGGCAGCGGTTGCGGGATTGGGACGACGCCGAGGTCTGGCAACGCGTGCACGAGGTGATGCTCGCGCGGCTGCGGGGAGCCAATCGGATCGACTGGTCCCGCGCTGTGGTCGACTCGTCGCATGTCAGGGCGTTAAAAGGGGGGAGTGCACCGGGCCGAGCCCGGTCGACCGCAAGCGGGCGGGCTCCAAACACCACCTGATCACCGACTGCGGCGGCATCCCCTGGCCGTGATCCTGACTGGCGGCAACACCGCCGAGATCACCCAAGTGCTGCCCTTGGTCCACGCGGTCCCACCGATCCGCGGCAAACGGGGACGCCCTCGCAGCCGTCCCGACACGGTGTTCGGCGACTTCGCCTACGACAGCCGCCACCACCGCGCGGCGCTGCGGCGTCTGGGAATCATCCCGGTCCTGGCCCGCAAAGGCACCACCCACGGCACCGGCCTGGGCACGATCCGCTGGGTCGTGGAACGCAGAAACTCCTGGCTGCAACAATTCCGCCGCTTGCGCGTCCGGTGGGGACGCCGAGCCGACATCCGCGAGGCCTTACTAGGCCTGGCCTGCGCGTTGATCTGCCACCGACGTCTCAACTCATTCCGATAGGAGCTGTTAGGGTCGACACCGATGATGCGACCGTCTCCGTTGACGATCAACATGCTCAGCGGTGTCTCCCAGGCCTGGGAGAGCGGAGCAAACAGCACCGGATGGACGGTGCGATAGCAAGCCAGTCACTGATACGTTCGTTGCAACTTCGGCGACACGCCAGTCGCCGAACTCTGCTGATCAGTAACTCCGAAGGCATCGTTCGATTCACGGACCCGGCAACGAGTTCGCGTCGATTGAGGGAGATTTCAGTGCGAGTTGCGTTGGCTGGTATCGGGTTTATGGGGCGTGCGCATTCGTTCGCCTGGCGAAACGTTGGTGCGGTGTACGGCTTGCCGGTGGAAATGGCGGCAGTTGCAGGAGGGCCAGAAGACTCCGAGGATGACATAAGGGCTTTCGCGCGTCGTTGGGGTTGGCAGTCGTACACCACAAATTGGCAAGACCTCATTGATGGACCCGCGGAAGTAATTGATGTCTGTGTACCAAACGACATGCATGCTGATATTGCAGTAGCATCGTTAGGCAGGGGAAAGCATGTTCTTTGTGAGAAGCCCATATCAAATACACTGCAAGACGCAGTTCGCATGAATCAAGCCGCTGCTGAAGCTGCCCATCTTGGAGTGTATTCGTCGCTCGCGTTCGTCTACCGCCGGATGCCTGCCGTCAAACTGGCAAAGGAATTGTTGCTTGATGGTCAATTTGGCGAGGTTCGTCATTTCAGTGCTAGGTTCCTCCAGGACTGGCTTGTTGACGAAGGGCGTCCAGCTAGTTGGCGCCTACTTCGGAAGATCTCAGGCTCAGGAGTGATTGGCGATCTCGGTGCCCATCTCATCGATCTAATACTATATTTAACCGAAGATGAACTGACGATTAGCTCAACAAAAGTGCGTCGATTTACGGATGTGCGGCCCTACAAGTCATCTAACTTGGAGATCGACACCGAGGAGTCCGCTGTGAGCATCGGATCCTTGGCCCGTGGAGGTCTGGTAGATCTCCATATGTCACGAGTTGCGGCATCACACAAGGCGGGAATGTCATTCGATATATTCTGCCGCTATGGCCGGATTTCTTATGCGCTTCAGCGGCCAGGTGAGCTAGTTGTCATTAGTGAGGGTGACTCCAATATTGGCGTGGTCGAGCGTACGATACTCGTGACGGAGCGCTCCCATCCTTACCAGGATTTTTGGTGGGAGCCGGGCCAGCCAGTGGGATATGAGAATGCGCATATACACCAGGTAGGAGATTTTCTATCTGCCATTCATCAGCGGCGGTCGCCAGAGCCCTCGTTTGCCGATGGTTTACGGGTGCAACGAATAATGAACGACATGCTCACGCAGGACTCTGTTTGAGCTGGTACCCCCTCCTTGCTCTCAAATCTGGAATCTGCGGTGGCATGAGACAGTCAAATATTCAGGTCGTTGGAACGTTAGCGCTGAACATAGTTCCCCATCTGTTGAAAGAACCTCTCATATCACCAGGAACCTTTGCCGAGGTAGGGTCAGTAGAGTTCCGTCTGGGTGGGCCTGTTGCAAATGTGAGCAGAGTGATGCGGCAGCTTGGATCCTCTGTGCATATGGTTGCCTGCATTGGAGATGATGAACTCGGCGACACCGTCCGGAGGCTCGTACAAAATGAATTCGAATGCACATACAACCTGAGTGTAGTTGCAGGGTGTACGACATCGTACTCGGTTGTCATTCAGGCGCCCGGTGTAGACCGGGCGATCTGGCATCATATTGGCGCTAACGCGACCTTCGATGGCAGTAGCGTTGATCCATGCATGTCAGAGATAATTCATCTTGGCTATCCTGCAATTCTCCCAAAAATTCTAGCTGATGATGCGGCAGGGCTGCGCCGTCTGTTTGACAGTGCGAAAGGCGTCGGCGTGACAACTTCGCTCGATCTGAGTTGTCTAAGCCCACGCTCTTTCGGCACGGGTGTAAACTGGCATAGTCTCATGGGAGATCTACTTCCGCGAGTAGACATAATGAGCCCGAGTTTGGATGACCTCTGCGTGGCTCTAGGGATTTCCGGTGATCCGCCATTGAAATGTGCGGCGCGAGCGGCGGAGTATCTGATAGATTGCGGGGCTGCAGTTGCCATGGTCACGGCGGGCCCTGCTGGGTTTGCATTATGTGCGGGCTCTGAAACGCGGATCGCAGAAAGTCGATTACTTTCTCCGGTAGCGCGTACGTGGGCTGAAACTCGAATGTCGTGCCCGGCAAAGTATGTTTATAATGCCCAAACCGGTGGGGCAGGCGACTCGGCAACGGCTGGCCTCTTGTTTGGGTTGCTGGCTGGCTTACCGCCCCGACACGTGGTAGGACTTGTGGCGAGTATTGCTGGACGATGGGTATCCGGTTCGCGATTTTTTGATCCCTTCGATGAAGTTTTGTATGGATTGAGTTCGTGACTACCGCACTTGGTAGAATCAGCAAATATCTCTATGCTGCTGCCAGGTGCGATCGAGAAATATCTGGAAAAGTTGTCGCGTCAGCAGGCTCCTTTAAAACTATCTACCATTGATTAAATAGGGTCGAGTTCTCTGTCTAGAAGCGCGTTCATGTCACGCCAACCCATGGCAGAGCATCGCTGTAGCTTGCCCTTGTCGATAGTTGACCGGCTAACGAGTTCAGAATGGTCACTTGGCCAGAGAGTCCAGCCACAGAAATCTTCGACTCCATTCTTCCCTTCTAGCATGGCCATGGTCTTATTAAATGAGTCATTTTCGTGTCCGAGATGGTTAAGAATTGATTTTGACTGCCCGCGAGCCATGGCTCGGGCCGCTATTCGATAGAGAACACTTTTAGTGAGTTTTCTGTAGCCTGGATTTCGCGTAAGGATTGTAAGTACCGCCCCAACACCTTCATTGACCGCATGTCGCACAGGGATACCGTGGACGGTTCCACCATCAACGTACAGGCTTTCGCCAATTAGGACCTTCTTGTTGTAGAGGCCTGGAATGGCCACCGATGCACGCATGACCTCATAGAAGTCATCGCCAAGGCTGCGGTTAGTGAATATTTCTTCCTCGCCTGTATCCGCGTTCGCCACGACTACTTTCAATAGAGTATTCGAATTTCTGAGAACCTCCAGGTTTAGTGGAAGATTTTGTTTCATGACCACGTCTATCAGGTAGTCGACGTCGACGATTTTGTTGAGACGCCATCGGTTTACGAACCTATGTGAGGCGAGTTGCTCAACGTAGAGCCTAAGCGCTTCTTGCACTTGCCCGGCTAGAAAGTAGGCTCCATTGATCGCGCCGGCGCTAGTGCCCACGACTACCGCGAAGGCATCGCGCAGACCTGCATCTTCCAGCGCTGCGAGTGCTCCCATGGAATAGATGCCCCGCATCCCGCCAGCCTGCATGACGAGAGCGAGCCGTTCGCTACGGGGGCGAGTGATAAATTCTCCGACTGTAGTCAACTTAGCTTCCCGATCAGTCTAAGGTACGGGCTTTAAATAACAATTAGAGGGCGACACCTGAACGTGACCGTGCCATTAATCCGAGTAGCTGCGAGACGCCTTTACGTTGGACGTGTAGTGGAGACATTGCAGAGCAGGTATAGACCATGAAAGCTGAAAATAGGCAGCTAAAATAGACCCAAATCTGTGCGTCTGCAGGTGTCTTTACGTAACGTAGACTCACCCAAAGTCCAATTGCTCCAAGAGTGGACAGGAATAATAGGTTCGTGGTAGCTACAATGCCTAAGCGGCCGAAACGTACTTTTGCCGTGTTGTTCAGGTTGCGAATTTTTGCTATTGAAATGAGCTTGAGTCCGATCACAAGCCCGCCCCAGCCAATCGCCAATAGCCACACGTAGGGTACTAGTATGCTTGCGAGCGAGCCTAAGGCTAGGTTCACGATTGTAAATCGAGAGAAAAGCCGTTGTGCTGATGTTTCATCTAAGCATGAAAAGAATCGATCGTAGAAGAGTGCACCGTAGATTGCCCAGGCCAAATGCGCTATATAGGTCGGCAAGTAGGTGATATCGAACAGAGAATTAACCCAGAGGAGTTGCGGCGTCAACCCGGTTGCTACTTGTGGCCATGGCAGGCTGAAATGAAGCAGTCGTACAGTCATAACGAACACAAGTGGGATCATTATCGCCAGGGCGAACTTGCCGCGACGCGGTTCACTTCTATGACTCCGGGGAAGGACGTGCGTGCTCATGCTCGGCTTGTCGCCCTGGAAGTGATATAAAACATTATCTCGCTCGGTTGGATCAAGTTCTGAACCACTTTTTTGGTGAAAGTATACGGCAAGGTAGTCGTGTGCCAGTTCGTATCGAGCCGTCGGTTGTTCTACCACCAGCCGCCGCAGTACAAGATACTCAAGTGCTTTACGGACCTTTTCAGGCTCTTCAAATACTCTATCGAGAAGCTCGCCAAGCGATTCTTGCTGCCGGAAGTTTGTGTGGACTGAAAGTGCGCATAGAACCTTCATCGTCACTCGAGGATCAGGCGCGTCGTGCAAAACTCCGTCGAAATATGAGTTTATTGCGCCTTCGACACCACCTAGTTCGATTTCAAGATATCTCTCATCGATCGATTTGCCGAGGAGTTGTTCGCGCTCAATCGTTGCGCCAATAATTTGTGCCTCAAGCATTAGAAGATTGCCCGAGCTTCCGCGCCCAAGGGCGGTGATGACCGATTCTACGGTTCTATCGGCACGGACGACTTTTTCCAGCCGTGCAGCCAGGGCAACTCTGGTTACATCCGATGTCTCATCAACCTGCGGGCCAAAAATGGTTACGCACTCGGAGGGGCCGGGAACAATATCTCCTAAACATCGCAGATCGTAATACCACTCGCTTCGAACAGAAATGACGAACCGGCAACTTTGATGCTTTACGGAGCCTTGTATGCAAGATCTGAGCCATTTTTGTTCCGCAATTCTTTTGCCCGAGTCTAAGCGTCTTAGGTGCGCCAGGTATTGCTCAAACTGGTCCAGCACTATCACCGGTGAATTCGCGCGCCTCCGCGCTGTAGCGATCTTTTTCTTGCTTGCATTTTTTGTCAACTCCGCTTGGAGATTTGTCAGTTTGGCGCGAAGTCCCGAGTATTCGTCGATGTAATGGTAGGAAATGGAGCTCGAATACATTTCTTCCTGCAATATTCGACGTAGTAGTACTGTCTTTCCTGCGCCGCTTGGTCCCACCACGACAGGCAGCACGGTTGATGACTTGTTGAGCGCCTGAAGTATGTTGTCGATTTCTAGAGGGCGAGGCCAGACATCCAGGATTGAAGTTTCAATGAAGGGTTGGAATGTTCTATTTGGTGGTAAATTTGGAGGTTTTTGCTGTCGCAACTGTGAGTATGCCAGTACTCCGAGTGCAATGAAGAATGCCCCATAGACTGCAGTTGTCGGCCAAGAGCGATTGCTTACGGCCTGTCCGAGAGTGCCAAACATGGGTATTAGAGCCAGTGTGAATCCAATGTATGCTGTGATAGCGAGCGGTTCCTGCGCACGTGTGCCGCGCAGAAATCTATCTCGTAGATGCGATCGCACGTATCTCCACTTTCTGTGAAGTTCCTAGCGCTACATACTGGACGTATATGAAGTTTAGGTGTGTGAGGCATGCTTCGCACTGGGTCATGCCTGGACGCCTGCTTGCGGCCCGAGGAGTGACGTCCAGGTTCGCGTAGATGCATCGGCTCATGCTTCTAGCGGCGAAAGCTAGTGGATTTGCTAGGCACCCCTCCTGTCGCGCAGTTGGCTGAAGGGCTAGACGTTGTAACGATCCTGGGGTGCGGTACAACGTACCCATCTGATCGCTCTCGGTGGCGAGATTGTTTCGGTCGCCAGGCTGGTGATGTGTCGTGCAACGGTGGCTGGGACGGGTCGATCGCGAAGCCAGTTTTGGGCTAGGCTCGCGCGTTGCGTCAGCGGATATAGGCGCCGATGACGGCGTTCTGTTCAGTGTGATCGCGGTGGTCGGTGTCGTTGAAGGCGAAGTAGCACAGCGCGGCGAACTCGGCCTCGATCCAGTTGAGCCAGGATCCGTAGGTCGGCAGGAACACCAACTCGACGTCATTGGCCGCTGCCAGGCACGGACGGTGGGGTAGCGGTGCGGTGAGAAGCTGTCCCTGGTCAGGGACAGCTTCTCACCGGGACACCGGTGCTTCAGGGACTTGAGCAGGTCGAGAAACTTGCGGTGTCGTTTGTGTGGGCGGATCCAGTAGACGATCCGGTCAGTGGTCAGATCGGGGGCGGCGAGCATGTACATGATACCGTCGTTGCGGTTGTAGGTCGCTCGTAATTGTCTGTGACTGGCCTGCGGTCGCCAAGCTTTTCCATTGCGGGCATCAGGTTCAGCGGTCCGAATCCGTCGACACAGATCACCCACCCGCCGCAGGGATGCCGGCCGTACAGGTCGAGGATCTGATGCATTTGGCCAGAAAGTCCGGGTCGGTCGAGGCCTTCCACGTGGTCTTAGTCTGCCAGGAGACACCCCTGTCATGCAGGATCCGACGCAAGGTCTCCCGCCTGCGTGTGGAAGGCAGTTGGTAGGCGGCCGAGTGCCGCAGCCGCCAGGGAACACTCCCGCCTTCGGGGAAGACAAGAAGACCCAGGGTTCGCCACGGTCGCGCTCGCGGAGGAGGGACCACCCCTCCGCCTGCGTAGGGAAGACGCGTTGCTGTAGCCCTCGTCGAACGAATAGGCGGGACCACCCCACCTGCGCGGGGAAGACGCGCTCGCGCTCGGCTTGGCGGAGGACGCCGCGGGAACACCCCTGCCTATGTGGGGAAGGCACCGGAGCTGGCGGCACCGGCGGCTCGTTCTCGGGACCACCCCCGCCTGCGCGGGGAAGACAGCGCGAGTGCGTTCGCGGTGGTGAAGCCTTCGGGACCACCCCCGCCTGCGCGGGGAAGACCGGAACTTGCTGGTCGCGATGGGCTTCCCTGCGGGACCACCCCCGCCTGCGCGGGGAAGACGTGAGCCCGCCGAATGCGGGGATGGCGTGCTTGGGACCACCCCCGCCTGCGCGGGGAAGACACTTGTTGACCAGCGCGTTTACCGGCAACTTGCCGGTTTTAGCATGGGTTTGGCTCGGCTGGGTGTCCCAGATGGGTCGCGGCGGCGTTGATCGTGATGTTTTTTGGCTTGTTGGCTTGTGTGCGGTGGTACTAGACCTTTAAGCAGGGTCGAGCGTACCTGTTGGCAATGGCCTTCGGCGTTCCATCACCAGTGGGACCCGCGCTTCGATGACCAGCGGTTTTGTGTCGCAGCGAGGCGTGTGGGGGCGTGTTGGTCGTGCTGGGTGTACGGGTTGATTGCTTGTGTGCATCCCGTACGAGCCGGACCGGGGACACGTGCGGGGTCATTGTGGGGTTTGGATCGGTTGGCGACGGTTGACGCGATCGGTGTTCGTGGTTTTCGAGGTTGTTGAGTGTCATCGTCATTCATCGGTTCGATAACCAACGTGAAATCCAACCCTGGAAAAGTCGAGGGGGCAGGAACGTTAACTGCTTCGCTGGGGGGCGGCTGGAGTGGAGTAGTGGGCAGGTGGCCGGTGCGCAGCAGCAGGATTAGGGCGGTGGTGCCGGTCGCGCCGATTCCGGCGAGGGCGGCCCAGACGAGCCAGGGTGCGTTTTGTGCCTGGCCCGCGTCCCAGGCCGCGCCGGTGGTGAGGCTGCCCAAGGTGGTGCCGATGCCGGTCAGCGGGTTGTAGAAGCCGTAGTGGGTGGCCGCGAGTTGGCCGTTGGAGAGGGTGACGATGGTGTCCATCTCGGAAGGGGTAGGTCAGCGCCGCTGGAGTCAGCGCCAGAGCTGTGGAGGTCAGATTCGAGGGTTGAACAGGGGCCCGGCAAGGCCACTGGCCGACGAGGCGGCCAGCAGGGCGGGCAGGTCGTCGACCAGGCCGAGCAGGGCGAATCCGCCGGTGTGCAGCAGGCAGCCCGCGATGATCATCGGTTAGTAGCCCAGTCGGTCCGCCAGCGTGCCGCCGAGCGGGAACAGGCCCTGCTGGCTGAGCGTGCGCACGCCCAGCACCAGTCCCACCGTCCAGGCGGCCATGCCGAGTCCTGCGGACAGGTGGTTGGCCAGGTAGGGCATGAGCATGTAGAAGCCGAGGTTGATGCCGAACTGGTTGACCGCCAGCAGCCGCGCGCTGCCGGGCAGTGATCGCACCTGGCTCCACGTGCTGGTCATCGCCGGGCTCCCAGGTGCTCCAGCGTCGGGTCGACCACGGTGGCGCATCGCGTCCAGCGCCGTGCCACTCGCTCGCCAGGGTGCGTGATCTGTTCGGGGTCGCGGTCGGGTTCAGCTGGCAGAACCGCATCTTCTGGGAGAGCACCCGATCCCGACTTCGACTGGACGCGGCCACGGGCGGATTTCACCCTGTGGCGCCGGTGAAATCCGCTTGGACCACCTCGGTGATGGTCGCGTCGCTCAAATCCGCGCCGACCAAGGTCACCCCGCTCCGGTACGTGCGGGTCAAGGAATGGGGGAAGCTTCCGGTGGCGACGCGGTGGTCGAACGTCATGGTTTTGATGACATCGGGGCCGGGTCTTGGAGTGTTCAACTCGCTTCACGTGATCGGGTGAGTCGACACCCTTTCTGGTGTGAACCGTGCCTGGAAGGGCTCATGGGGTACCGCCCCGTACCTGGTGACGGAGGCTCAGCGTGTTCGAGAGGTCGACGCAACCAGCCGCGGGGCAACGGTTTCGTTTCGCCGCTTCGCACAGAACAAGGTCATCCTCAGCCCGGCCTAGTCGAGGTCGGCCACGGCGCGAGCGGCGCGGAGAGTCGTGGTCCTGAGGCGGGTGGCCGCGAGGGTGGGGCCCAGCCAGCGGCGCAGCGTCTCGGCGGTGTCGGAGTAGCCCTGGGAGCGCAGCGCCTCGTAGCGGCGAGGGGTGAAGTCCAGTAGACCCGCGATGGTCTTGCCTGCCGGGGTCAGGGGAGTGGTCGGGCGGATCTCCACCACGTGGCGGTCGGAGCCGTGGTCCCAGCGCAGGCCCGTGGCCAGGTGCACCACCATGATCGGGTTGGCGTCGGTGTGCTCTAGCAGCGGCCCGACCGGTGTGTTGTCGGCGTACCCGCCATCTCGATAGGCGTGGCCGTCATGGTGCACGGGGGTGAACACGACCGGGAGCGCCGCGCTCGCCAGCACCGCGGTTCGCACCTCGATGGCCTTTCGGTCGTGCAGCGGCAACCAATGGCATCGAGTGCCCGCCTTCGCTCGCACCCAGTCCAGCACCCACGCCGCGGGTTCTGACGTCATCGGTGGATGGAGTGTTGGAAACGCTGCTACCCATGCCGGCTTCCGCGCGCGCCCGACGTGGCGCGCCACAAGGTCGGCCAGGAATCCCGGCTTCACGACCGGACTCCGCATCCCTGCCAGGATCGACTGCACCCGCTGGAGGTCCGCCGCGTTCGCCGGTCTCCGCACCCCGGTTTCCTCGACGAACGGCGTGGTGGCCGTCATGACCTCCTGCCACGCTGTCGCGAGCGCACGGGCTCCCGATCGCAGGTCGTCGTGCGAGGCGAGTACCGCGGCGTTGAGCGCGCCGATGCTCGTACCCGACAGCGAGGTCACGGCGATGCCCGCATCAGCAAGGCACTCCACCACACCGACCTGGTAGCCGCCTTTCGATCCTCCTCCCGCCAGCACCAATCCCATCGGCGGCAGCGGACCGTCCTGTGGAGGATCCGGAAGCTCTTCGGGCGTCGGCGCCGCGAGCAACGGTGGACGGTTGGCGATGGCGGACGCCTCGTGCGCGAACCTCGTCAGGTCATCGTTCATGGCAGGGCCGCGGCGAACTGCTCGTCGACCAACCAGGTCGCGACATCCACGGCCGTGGCCGAGTGCGAAGGCCGACCCCGTCGACTCCGCACCAAGCTCAGCGCGGTCCGGCCGGGTTCCGCCAAGCGCGCGGGTGACGGCAACGCGGCCAACTCCAACGCCAGCACCACCGCTTCGGTCATCGGCCCGATCCGCAGTTCCGGCTCGAGCAACCACGTCGTGACTTCCGCGGCGTTCTTCGAGTCGACCGCGGCGACCATCTCGTCCAGGTAGGTGTGCGTTCCCGCTAGACCGGCCGGGCGCCCGCCCACCAGCCGCGCGATCATCGCGGACCGGTCACGCGGCCCGTCCACCCGATGCGCACGCCCGTACGGCCCGGCGAGGACCTCCCGCGCGATCAGGACGACCTGGCACAACCACGGCAGCCGTCGATAGGTCAGGCCTGTGCTCCACCGACCCAGGGTTCGCTCGAAGGCGTCCGCGGCGTCGACCGCGCGTTCCAGGCGGGCCACCCGGTTCTCGGTCGCCCGCAACCGCCGTTCGCAGGCGGCGGCGAACTCCGAGACGACGGTGGCCAAGTGGCGCAGTTCGGCGTCGGTCTGCCGAACTCCGTCGTAGGCGGCCTGGGCCAGGTCGCGCACCTGCTTCACGTGCCGTGCCACCCGTTCCAGCCCGTAGGCGGTCACCGATGTCGCGTTGGCGACCTGGACGATCCAGGAGAGCAGGTCCTCCTGGTTGGTCGTCAGAGCGCCGATCGACCGCAACTGCCGGTCCCGGTCGGCGCCGACCAGAGCGCTGAACACCCGACTCGCGCCGGTCTCGGCCGCGCGGTGACGGGTCAGGTCGTGGACGACCCCGATGCGGTTGGCGACCTCGACGAGAACCCGGTCCGACAGCAGCGGCACATCGGCGGTGAGCGTGCGCGCCTGGGCGGAGTAGGGGTCCAGTTCGGTGCTCACCGGGCACTCAGGTGCTCGAGGTAGCCGGACAGGCGGGTTCGCAAGTCCGTCACCCGCTGCTCGACCTCACGCCCTCCGTTGACCAGCCGAGCACGCTTGTCCTCGGCCTGAGCCTGCAGCCTGCCGTGTTCGGCGGTGAGCACCTCGGCGTAGTCGATCACGACCTTGTTCACGGAGGTCTGGTAGGCGTCGATCCTTTCGCGAATCGCCGCGTACGTCACCTCCATCTCCCGGGTCAGTTGGCCGACCGCCTCCGTCAGCGCCAAACGCAGTCCGGCGCGGGCTTCCGACAGGTCGGACTTGTACCGGGTGACCGTCTCGGTGAACCCGTACTCGTCGACCTTCTCCTTCTGGTACTCGTCCCAGGCCCACTTGATCTTGATGTGGCCGAGGTCCACACGGCTGATGGTGGGCAGACCCGCCGCGGTGGGGGGAATCGGGATCGCGACGTCCAGGTGAGCGGCGGCCCGTGCCACCAGGTCCTCTGCCGGTCCGTCCTCGTGGACGGTCGACAGGGCGCTGTGGGCGATGTCGAGGAGAAGGGCCTGGTTCTCGTCGAGGATCTGCTGCAGTCGTCGTCTGGGCAACTCGATGGTCTCGGCGACGAATTCCCTGGCCTTGCGCTTGGACTTGAAGCCCTTCTCGTTGCCGCGGACACCGTCTATCAGTGCCTGCGACCGGCTTTGCAGAGCTTCGATCGCCTGATTGGCCGCCGCCGCACGGGCGGCGTCCCGCTTCGTCCGACGCTTGTTCTCCGTCTTGCCCACCTCGTACACGGAGACTATCGCGGTCATGTCGGCCTCGATCGGACCGAGCTGCTCGTCGAGGACCTCCGCGGCGGCGAGCGCTTCGGCCGTGCTGATCCGCACCTGCTCGCCGTACGCGGCCAACCATCCGTCCGCCCGGTTCAGCGCACCGTCCATCAGCGTGGTGAGCAGCGTTGTCCGAGCGGTGTCGACGACCAGTTCCAGCATGCGCGGGATTCCGCTGTCGGCCCACATGCGCTGCGCGGTGAGCACCAGGTGCTCCGCGGTCAGCAGCGTCAACTGCAGTTCGTGGTCCACCGGGTACAACTCGACGGCCAGGTCGCGCACGGTCTGGTCGGTGGACAGGTCGACCGGCCCCTCCTCGACCCGACGAAGGAACCTGGAAGCCAGCAGAGCCCGTCGCGCGGTCGTCTCCACCACTCGGCCCTCGGCGGTGATGCCCAGGTGGTTGCGTGCGAACGCGTCCACCTGCTCGGCGTCCATGTCCTGGGGGCTTCGCCGCTCGTCGACCTTGTTGACCACGCCGAACAGCTTGTGCGCGCCCATGTTCCCGACGATGGGCTCCACCAAGGCGTGCAGGTCGGCGTCGGCGGTGCGGTTCATCGACGTGTAGTCCAGCACCACGACGACCAAATGCGCTTGTTCCAGTTGGCGTACCACGACTTCACCCAGCAGGGTCGCCAACCCGAACTCGTCCGTGCCCGGCGTGTCGACCAGCACCACCCGACCCGCGGTGTTCCCGCTCGCGTACGGCACGTGCACGGACGGGATCAGCCGCCGCCCTGTCACGGTGCCCGCGTCGACCAGTTCGCCGAGCCGGACGACGTCGTTGATCCTGGTCAGCGCGGACCGCACGATCTCGATGCCGCGGTACTCCGCCCGCCACGGCTCCAAGGTCGCCGCCCGGATCCTCTCGAAGAGGTCCGAGAGGTGCGGATACCGGGTCACCGCGTCACCATCCCCGACAGCCACGAGCCCGGTGATCCGCTCCAACTCGGCGACGTCGCTCGAGTCCAGGTGCAGCGCGGTGGTGGCGATCGCCGGATCGAGCACGATCCGAGTCGGCACCGTGGTCATCGCCCCGGCACGACTGGGCAGCACCTCCGCGCCGACCACCGCGTTGAGGATGGTCGACTTGCCCGCGTTCGTCGGCGCCACGACCGGTATGACCAGCTCGGCCTTCCCCAACGCGGCGATGTCCGCCTGGACGGCATCCCGCAGATGCGCGTGCTCCGTGCCGGCGAAGGTGTCCGACACTTCGCGGAGCAGCTCCCGCACGTCGGCGCGAAGGTGCTCGACCAGGTCGGGATCGGTCATGGTCACGGGAATCCCCATCCGCCGCACGGAAAGTTCATCCCTACATTCGCTGGAAGGGTGAAGTCGTTACGGGCAAACACTCTTCCAGCGCCATGACGACGTTCGCCCGTGCTGCGCGGTCGACGCTCGAACTGCTGCTTGCCTCGCTCCGAGCCACTCGCCTCACCTGCACTTCAACTGAGGACGGGCGAGTGATGAGTGCGGCAATCGCGGAGACGTTCGACAGGTCGACTGTCCTTTATCTGACCAGGATTCGGCGAGCTGCGATCAACGAGTGTCCTCTGTCTCGCCGGAGACAACGCTCTGCGCGCCGCGTTCCCGGAGCACGAGAGGTGGGGTGCGTGACGGTCACCTGCGCGCCGACGTCCCGTTGTGGCTGGGCTCGGTGCGACTGCTGGCGGGTGCCGCAACAGCCGGTCGCAGCCTCGAACTCACCTTGGAAAGCGGAAGGATCGGGGTGGGTCTTGAGGTCGAGGTCGATGGTCGGCCAGAAAGTGGCTGCGGCTCGGGGGGAATCACCTGCTTCTAGGTGATCGCGCAAGACGCGTTGGGCGGCGATACGGACCTCGCGTTCCTTGACTCGCTCGTGGTGCACGACGATGGCCGCCTCGTACTCCGGTCCGACCACTGGCTGTGCCGGTTCGTCGGGCATCTCGAACGGCATCCTCAAGTAGGCGCAGAGCACCCGCACCACAGTTGACCGCTGGTCGGCGTTGTCCTGCGCCAACCGCTCTAGCGTGTACTTGGCGAACAACTCGGTCACCCGCCGCGCCAGCTCCAACTCCTGAGTGCGCTGACGTCGCGCGGCGAGGTAGAGCGCGAACAGGCCGCCGCCAACCGTGGTCGGGGCCGCCAGCTTCAACCCGTCCAGGTGCGCAGTGGACTTCTTGTCCTCGTCGAAGAACGTCAAGCGTCCACCCACCGCCACAACAGCGCCGACACCACCACAGCCGTGTCCAGCAACAGCAACGCGACCAGCGGCACGGTCCACCGCGGCAACGGCGCCCGCGCCACGGAGTTCGTCGGGAAGCGCCGATGGCCGTGTGGTCCGCCTCGGTCTGAACACCTTCCCGACCCGGAGCGGATCTTCGACGCCGACTCGGTGCGGTGACGGCAGAATGACCCGATGGCGAACGATCAAGATCCTTACGGGACGTCGAACTCCGTCATCAACCCGTCCGGCACGTCCTTGCAGGCCCGTGATGTGCACGGCGACATCCACATCTTCTCCAGACCCGCGCTGAAACCCCTGCTCTGGGGAGCGTTACCGCTGGCGGTACTCCTGGTCGGGATCTTCCAGTACTCGCGTCCGATCCCGGTGAGCATCCTGACCCCGGTTCACGACGCGCAGGTGGACCGGTGCGTGTCGGTCACCGTCCAGGGGCGGGCCGCTCCGTGGCGCGGTCTCGTTGTCGGCGTGTACGCGCCCTTCCTCAACGTGGTGTACCTCTCCCGCGTGCTCGACGGCACGACGACCGGCATCCCGCTCGCCGTGGGCGGCCGCTCCGACCGCGCTGGCACCCGCTATGACGTCGTCGTGCTGAGTGCCCCCACCGAGTTCCTGGACGAGCTGCGCCAAGCCGCCGAGCCCAGGCCGTTCACGGCCGCCGAACTCGCCGAGCGGGACGTGACGCGGGAGGGCAAGATCACCGTCGTGCGCAAGGGACCTGATCCCGACCAGTGCTGACCAGACGGACGTCCGCTCCGATCGTTGCTACGACCCCGCGAGGAACGCGAGGAGTTCGGTGGTCACGAAGTTCGGGTTTTCCTCGGGTAGCCAGTGTCCGGAGTGGGGGACCTCGATGGCGCGTTGGATGTTCGTGGCCAGCGGTTCTAGGGTTGGGCGGGTGGAGGTCAGGGTGCCTTCGGCCGTCATGAGCATTGTCGGGACGTCGGTGGGTCGGGCCGTGATGTTGTCCTGCTCGTCCTGGTCCAGGGTGCGGTAGAGCTCGAAGCCGCCCTTGAGCACTTGGGGGCGCTGGTAGGTCCTGGTGAACTCGTCGATCTGCTTGTCGGTGAACGGCGGCGGCGCCCCTGCGCCGCCGTAGGCGAGGCCACCGTAGGCCACCCGCGGGTAGAACAGTGCCAGGTACTCCCGCACGTCGTCGTCGACCAGCGCCTCCGGCACGTCCTTCTGGCTGTGGAAAGCCAGGTGCCAGCTGAACGTCCGATAGGTGGCGGCGCTCAGCGCGGGGCCGGGCACCGGGTAGTCCAGGTGCGCGTAGCGGGCGACCTCGCCGGGGAACTGGGAGGCGTACTGCACCCCCACCCCGGCGCCGAGGTCGTGTGCCACGAGTCGGATGTCGGTCAGCCCAAGCTGGTCGACGAGGAGGCCGTGGACGTAGCGGGCGAGGGTGCGCTTGTCGTAGCCGCTCGGCGATCCGGTGCTGTCGCCGAGCCCCGGCAGGTCGAGCGCGTACACCGTGTACTGCTCGGCCAGTTGCGGCATGATGCCGCGCCACTCGTACCAGGACTGCGGCCAGCCGTGCAGCAGGACGAGCGGCTTGCCCGTTCCGCCCTTGACGTAGTGCATCCGCACGCCGTCGACGTCGGCGAACTCGTGCGTGAACCGGCGGTTGAACTCGGTGTCCGCGCGGGTCGCCGAGTCGAACGATGCCGTGCCGTCGGGTGGCGCGGGGCTCGTCGTGCACCCCAGCGCACCCAGCAGGACCGCCACCGCTACGACCCACCCGCGGGGTCGTGTCATCTGCCTGGACATCAGGCCTCACCTCCGGGGCGGAGTCTGTTGCCGGACGAGAACGACCGGCAATTCCTGTTGCCGATCGGCAAGACGCGGGGGAGACCATCGCGCGGCGTCGACGTGGACACGGGGTCGGTGTCGGTGAAGATCGTCTCGTGCGGTCCAATCACCGAGACGGACATTTCGGAGTCGGGGTGGGGATCACGTGGGCGAGTACGGCTTCGACATCGCGTTGGTCGGGGTGCTGGTGTTGATCAATGCGATGTTCGCGGGCAGCGAGATGGCGTTGATCTCGCTGCGCGAAGGGCAGCTCCGCGGTTTGGAGCGCGACGGTGGTCGGAGTGCGCGCACGTTGGTGCGGTTGGCGCGCGACCCGAACAGGTTCTTGGCGACCATCCAGATCGGTATCACCTTGGCCGGGTTCCTGGCCTCGGCGACCGCGGCGGTGTCGCTGGCGAAGCCCGTGGTGCCCTTGCTGGGATTTCTCGGCGGGGCGGCGGACGCCGTCGCCGTCGCGCTGGTGACGATGGTGTTGACGTTCCTGACCCTGGTGTTCGGCGAGTTGGCGCCCAAGCGCCTGGCGATGCAGTACTCCCTGCGGTGGGCGCTGCTGGTCGTGCGGCCGCTGGACTTCCTGTCGACGATCTCGCGGCCGGTGGTGTGGACGCTGAGCACCGCCACCAACATGGTCGTCCGGGTGTTCGGCGGCAACCCCGACGCCGACAACGAGGACATGAGCCCGGAGGAGTTGCGGGAGCTGGTCGAGAGCCAGCGAGGGCTCAACGCGGAGCAGCGCACGATCATCAGCGGCGCGCTGGAGATCCACGAGCGCCGCCTGCGGGAGGTCCTGGTGTCGCGCCGCGCCGTCTTCACCCTGGACTCGGACCTGAGCGTGGCGGACGCGCGCACCGCGTTGGCCGGTTCCGGGCACTCGCGCGCACCCGTCGCGCGCGACGGGCACCTGGACGACGTGGTCGGTGTCGTTCACCTGCGCGACCTGCTGGTGGACGACACCGTGCTCGTGGACGTGGCGCGCGAGGCGATGGTGCTGCCGGACTCGCTCCGGGTCGCCGACGCGCTGCGGCGGTTCAAGGCCGAGCACGAGCAGCTCGCGCTCGTCGTGGACGAGCACGGCGCGGTCGACGGCATCGTGACGCTGGAAGACCTCCTGGAGGAGGTGGTCGGCGAGATCTACGACGAGACCGACCGCGACGTGATGGCCGTGCGCACCGACGCGGACGGGGCGATGGTGCTGACCGGGACGTTCCCGATCCACGACCTGGACGACATCGGTGTCGAGCTGGTCGACGCTCCGGAGGGCGACTACACGACGATCGCGGGGCTCGTCCTGGTGGTGCTGGGGCGCATTCCGGAGCGGCCGGGGGACCGGATCGAGGTGTCGGGCTGGAGCGTCGAGGTGCTCGGCGTGGAGCGGCACGCGATCACGTCGGTGAGGCTGCGCAAGGTCGACAGGCCGTCGGAGGCGGACGCGTCCTGAGGGACTTCTCCCGGTACGAAGCCATTGGAGTCCACAAAGGACACTCGCGGCGACGACTTCGCGTCGGCGAAGGGGTGATCTTCCTCGACAACCGTACAGCGCTACGTGCTAGTGTCTGGCTTGTGTCTGATTCGACCGATTCCGGCGCTTCGTGCCCTGGGAAACCCTTTGCGGCGCAAGCGATTCCGGCTGACCTCGAATCGTCGGCCGTGGTGATCGGCTCGCGGGTCGCCGCCGTGGAAACGCGGCTTCGGCCCCACCACTTCCACTCGGCACCCGCCTGGGTTCCGTTACCCCACTCAAGTCCCCTCCCGGAGGAAGAACTCCATGTTCAAGCGGATGCTGAGCGCTTTCGGTGTCGGTGGCCCGTCCGTCGACACCGTCCTGGACTCCCCGCACGCCGTTCCCGGCCAGGCGATCACCGGCCAGGTGCGCATCCAGGGTGGCAGCTCGGACGTCACGATCGACCAGGTCGTGTTGTCGCTGGTCACCCGCGTCGAGATCGAGGGCGGCGGTCACGAGCACGCGGCCACGGGTGAGTTCCACCGCGTCTCCGTCGCCCAAGGCGTACGGGTCACCGCCGGTCAGCCGATGTCGGTCCCGTTCCAGCTGGTCATCCCGTGGGAGACCCCCATCACCACGGTCGGCGGCATGAACCTGCACGGGATGACCGTCGGTGTCCGCACCGAACTCGTCCTCTCCGGCGCTCCCGACAAGGGTGACCTCGACCCGATCGCGGTCTCGCCGATGCCGTCGCAGGACCGCGTGCTCGACGCCTTCGGGGCACTGGGCTTCCAGTTCCGCAGCGCCGACGTCGAGGCCGGGCGGATCCACGGCGTCCACCAGGAGCTGGGTTTCTACCAGGAGATCGAGTTCTTCCCGCCCTCGCAGTTCGCCGGGCGGATCAGCCAGGTCGAGCTGACCTTCGTCGCCAACCCGCACGAGCTGGTCGTCGTGCTCGAAGCCGACCGGCGCGGCGGGATGTTCGGCTCTGGCGGCGACTCGTTCGGCCGCTTCGCCATGTCCCACCAGGAGGCGATGAGCACTGACTGGGCGTCCGCGATCGGTCAGTGGCTGTCGCAGGTCGCCGAGCGCGGCGGTCACTCCGCCTTCGGCGGCCACGCCCAGCCCCACTCGGCGTTCGGTGGCGGCCACGGCCAGCAGGGTTACGGCCAGCAGGGCTACGGCCAGCCCGGTTACGGTCAGCAGGGGCACGGGCAGCACGGTTACGGCCACGAGCAGCGTCGCGGGCCCGGCATGGGCGCGGTCGTCGGTGGCGTGGCGGCCGGTGTCGTGGGCGGCATGATCCTGGGTGAGGTCTTCGACGAGGTCGGCGACGCGTTCGAGGGCGAGGACTTCGCGGGCGAGGAATGACCCGCGGGCGAGCGGGAGCGCGTCGGGGATCCGTTCGCTGACAGCGCGTGTGGCCGGACCCGTGAGCCGGTCCGGCCACACCGAATCGGGTCGCCGTCGTGGCAGATCGCCGAATCCTGGGCAATACTGGCTGGTAGTCAGAGCGGGACCCGTGTGGTGCGACGGGAGAGGTCGGCGAATCGTGGAGCTGGGAGACCGGGAAAGACGGCAGTTCGAGGCCATTGAGCAGGGACTCGTCGACGGTGATCCCAAGTTCGCCGCGAAGATGAGGCGCCTCGACTCCGAGGCCCCGCGGATGGTCCGGCTCCTCAGGGACGTCCTCGTGCTGCTCGCCACGTACGTCATCGGCTTGAGCACGATCGTCGCCGGAGTGTGGCTTTCGTCCATCGTTCTGGTCGTTTTCGGTGCCGTGGTCACCGCGGGCCTGCCCGTGCTGGTCGGATGGCGGGCGTACCGGGACTACCGGGTGAAGAACGTGGTCGTGGCCGCGCCACGGGGTCAATCGCCGGTGCGGTGACGAAGCCGCCGTCGGGTCGAGAAGCTCACACGAGCGGCAGGTCCGGCGGGACCTGCAACGCGATGGTGATCAGCGAGTGCACGCGGCCCGCGATGGCGGCGAGCAGGCCGTGGGCTTCCGGCCCGGCCGCGTCGATCGCCGCTTGGAGGACGGTCAGGTCCGAGGTGATCCGCGCCAGCAGGTCGGCCACGTCGGCGGGCTGGGACCCCAGCGCGCGGGAGATCTCGTCCAGGCTCACGCCCTGCGTCTCCAGCCGTTGGATCACGCCGATCCGGTCGGCGTCGGCGGGGTCGTAGAGGCGGTAGTTGGACGCGGTGCGCTTCGCCGGGCTGAGCAGGCCGAGGCCGGTGTAGTAGTCGACCGTGCGGATGCTGACCCCGGAACGGGCCGCGAGTTCGCCGATCTTGATCAGCGCGTCGCTCATGCGGGTCCCTCCTCGGGTCGCCGGTGATCCACCTGAACCATACAGTGCCGCGTGCTAGTGTCGAGAACATGCCTACCAGCGACGACCCCGAGGGGTGCAGTAGTCAGCCGGGCCGCGCCCGGCTGATCAGCGTGTCGAGTGCCCGTGCCGCCCTCCTGTCCGGAGCAGCGGCATGTTGATTCTCTGGGGCCTGCTGGCGATCCTGGCCCTGACCGCCGCGACCGGGTACTTCGTGGCCCAGGAGTTCGCCTACATGGCGGTGGACCGCGGTCGCCTGCGGCAGATGGCCGAGGCGGGCGACAAGGGCGCGGAGCGCGCGTATCGCGTGACCCAGCGCCTGTCGTTCATGCTCTCCGGCGCCCAGTTCGGCATCACGGTCACCGCGCTGCTGGTCGGCTTCGTCGCCGAACCCCTGCTCGGCTCCGGCCTCGCGAGCGTGCTCGGCTTCACCGGCCTGTCCGAGGCCGCGAGGCTGTCGCTGTCGGTCGCGGTCGCGCTGGTGTTCGCCACCGTGGTCCAGATGGTGCTGGGCGAGCTCGTGCCCAAGAACCTCGCCATCGCCAAGCCCGAGACGCTGGCCAAGGCGCTCAGCTCGTCGACCCTGGTCTACCTCGCCGTAGCCGGGCCGATCATCCGGTTCTTCGACGCCGCCGCCACCAAGCTGCTGCGCTCGGTCGGCATCGAGCCGGTGGAGGAACTGCCGCAGGGCGCGACCCCGGAGGACCTGCACCAGATCATCGACGAGGCGGGCGCGCAGGGCCACCTCGACCCCGAGCTGTCCCGATTGCTCGACCGGGGCCTCGACTTCCGCGGCCTGGTGGCCGAGCAGGCGATGACGCCGCGGGTCGCCGTGCACACCGTGAGCGCGGACGAACCCGTGGCGCGGATCGTGGAACTGCTGGACACCGGGCACTCCCGCTTCCCCGTGGTGGGGGAGGACCTCGACGACGTGATCGGGATGGTCGGCCTGGCCGAGGTCCTGACCGTCGAGCCCGAACTGCGCGCGACCACGCTGATCGGGAAGATCGCGTCGCCCGCGGTGCTGGTCCCCACGACGTTGCCGCTGCCCGCGGTGCTGGAACGCCTGCGCGCCGAACACCGGCAGACCGCGTGCGTGGTCGACGAGTTCGGCGGGTTCGCCGGGGTCGTGTCCCTGGAGGACCTGGCGGAAGAACTGGTCGGGGAGATCCACGACGAGGACGACCTGATCCCCGACGCCGTCGAACACCGCCCGGACGGGTCGTGGGTGGTGCCCGGCAGGCTGCGCATCGACGAGATCGAGGACGCCACCGGCATCGCCCTGCCGACCGACACCGGCTACGACACGGTCTCCGGCCTGGTGCTGAGCCGACTCGGCCGCACCGCCCGCGTGGGCGACGAGGTCGAGGTCGTCGTCCCCGTGCCCTCGCTCGACGACGAGCCACCGCCGCCGCGCCACGTGCTGGTGCGGGTCGCGGCGGTCGCCAGGAACGTGCCCAGCACGGTCCTGCTGAACGACCGACCCGAACCCTCCGCGGAGGACGACCGAGAACTGGAGCGCGACGAGGTGCTGGGCCGATGAGCGTCGGGTTGTCGCTGTCGATTTCCCTGGTCCTGTTGGTGGGCAACGCGTTCTTCGTCGCCGCGGAGTTCGCGCTGATCTCCGCCAAGCGGCACCGGCTGGAGCAGGAAGCCGCTCAGGGCAGCCGTGCCGCTCGCGCCGCCGTCGCGGGCGTGCGGGAGCTCTCCCTCATGCTGGCGGGCGCTCAGCTGGGCATCACGTTGTGCACCTTGGGTTTGGGCGCGTTGGCCGAGCCCGCCGTCGCCACGCTGCTGGACCCGCTGTTCCTGCTGACCGGGCTGCCCGCGGCCGTGGCGCACGGGATCGCTTTCGCGCTGAGCCTGGTGCTGGTGGTGTTCCTGCACATGGTGGTCGGCGAGATGGCCCCGAAGTCGTGGGCCATCAGCCACCCGGAGCGCTCGGCGCTGCTGCTGGCGCTGCCGTTCCGCGGCTTCGCGCGCGGCGTGCGCTGGCTGCTGTCCGCGCTCAACGGCGTGTCCAACGCGCTGCTGCGGTTGCTCAAGGTGCAACCGCAGGACGAGTTGGCCCAGACCCACCGGCCCGACGACCTGCTCATGCTGCTGCGCCAGTCCGGCGAGCACGGGACGATCCCCGAGGGCCAGCAACGGCTTCTCACCAGGATGCTGCACCTGCAGAACACCACCCTGGCCGAGGTCATGATCCCGAGGGACCGCACGGTCACCGTCACCGAGCACACGACCGCCCGCGCGGTCGAGAAGCTGAGCCGTGACACCGGCCGCTCCCGTTTCCCCGTCTTGGACCTGGGCGGTGGGTTCGTGGGCCTGCTGCACATCCGGGAGGTCGTGCGCGCCACCGCGGCGGGCGGGGATCCGACGGCGTCGACGATGATGACCGTTCCGCTGACGCTGGCGGCCGACCTTCCGGTCGCCCGAGCGGTCACCGCGATGCGCGACGCGCGGTCGCAGTTGGCGCTGGTCGCCGAAGCGGACGGCGCCGTGGTCGGCATCGCGGCCTTGGAGGACCTGCTGGAGCAGCTCATCGGCGAGTTCGACGACGAGACCGACCGCGAGCGCGCCGTCAAGACCTGACAGATCGCACGCTGTGGGCCGTCCGTTTCCGCGGACGGCCCACAGCTGCCGCGACTACGGGTTGAGCATCGCGGGATCGGTGAAGGCGGGGTCTCGGGGCGTTTCGGTCCGGAAGTCCTCGCCCGAGTCCCAGTCCCACTCCTCCGACTCCTCGCTCAGCCGCTCGACCAGGTCGAAGAACCGGCTCTCGACCGGTCGCAGGCCTGCCACCGTCGAGGTCAGGTCCCGCGACCGCACGAACCGCGCCCCGTCCCGGCTCACGGAGAGGACCGCCAGCCAGCCGGACGCGTCCGCGGGCCAGAGGTTGGCGCCGGTCTCGGCCCAGAACAGCACGGTGTCCTCGGTCGGCTCGGACTTGACCGCGCCCGCCGCGGCCAGCATCAGCAGCGCCGTGTGCACGCTCCGCTCGGAATAGCCGAAGTGCAGGAGGTAGGCCTCCAGCGCCCCGTCGTGGTACCGGAGAACGCCGCACTCCTCGTCGCCCTCGCACGAGGCGTCGACCCGCTCGGCGAAGTAGGCCGCGGGTGTCGTCCCCGTCTCGACCGAGTCCCACTCGGTGTCCGCGCGGCGGTCGTTCCACAACCAGCCGTCGAACATCGCCTCCGGGTTCGAGATCACGCCCAGGTTCTCCACCGGGGTCCTCAGCCACGCCTCGAACCCTTCCCGCGACAGGGGAATGCGAGCCGCCACCATGAAGCTGTCCGACACGACCTGGTCCCTCTCCGTCGTCCGATCGAAGGAACTTGGTACCACACCGGATTCGAGGCGTTGGACGTGCCGACCTGTCCGTCCACTGCGGAGGGGGCCGATCCCCGAAAGTCCGAGGTAGCGTTGGGGCGCAGGGTGAAACCGGAGATGGGGGTGATCACCGCGGAGTCCTATCTGGAGTTGCCGCCGGTGGCCGAACTGCGCGGTGTGGTGCGCACGGTGTGGGTCCAGCGCGTCGGCGCGGTGGACTACGTGCAGCGGCACCTGCCCACCGGTGGGGTGGAGCTGCACTTCCCGTTGGGCGGGTGGCCGCGGCTGGTCGGGCCGTTGACCGGGCCGGTGGTGGAGGTGGTCCCGGCTGGTACGACGCTGGTCGGAGTGCGCTTCCACCCTGGTGCGGCGCCACCGCTGGGTGCCCTCCTCGACGAACTGGTCGACCGGCACCTGAGCCTGGAAGAGTTGTGGGGGCGTACCGCGCAGCGCCTCGCGGACGTGTTGGCGGGCATCGACGCACCCGGACGGGCACTGCACGTGGTGCAGGCCCACCTGGTGCGGGAGTTCCGCCGCTCGGGCGGGCCCGACCCGCTCGTGGGGGCGACCGTGGACGGCCTGATGCCGTGGCGACCGGTCGCCATCGACGGCCTTGCCGAGCACCTGGCGCTGTCGACCAGCCAGCTCCGCAGGCGTTGCCTGCGAGCGGTCGGCCTGAGTCCGAAGGAGTTGCAGCGCACGCTGCGCTTCCAGGGATTCCTGGCGTTGGCCCAGGCCAGGGCCACCGCGTCGGGCAGGCGGGGCGTCGACGGCGTGGCTGGGCTCGCGGTCGACGTCGGCTACTCCGACCAGGCGCACCTCAGCCGGGAGTGCCTGAGGTTGACCGGGCTCACGCCGGGCCAGCTGCTCGGCGGGGACGTCGACCGGTGTGCGTGCGGGCACGACCACTCGGCCTCCTACGGCCCGTTCCTGGCCACCCGGCGGATGCGCGATTCGTTCAAGACGACCTGACGGCAGGCTCGTACGGTCGGAGCGTGATCAACGAGCGGTTCGACGGGGCGGTGCTCGCTCCGGGCACTCCGGGCTACGACACCGCCCGACGCCCGGCGAATCCCGCCTACCAGCGGGTGCTGCCCCGGCTGGTGGCGCGGTGCGGCTCGGTCGCCGACGTCGTTCGCACCGTGCGGTACGCCGCGCGGACGGGGGAGCGGCTCGCGCCACGGGGTGGCGGGCACTGCTTCGCGGGCCGGTCCTCGACGACCGGGATCCTGCTCGACCTCGCCGATCTGGACGACATCGCGGTGGCGGGCGACGGCACCGCCGTGATCGGCGCGGGCGCACAGTTGGGGCAGGTGTACGCGGCGCTGCACACCCGCGGGCGAACCCTGCCCGCCGGGTGCGGACCCACAGTCGGCATCGCCGGGCTCACCCTCGGCGGTGGCATCGGCCTGCTCGGCCGTCGGTTCGGGCTGACCTGCGACCGGCTGATCGGCGCCGAGGTGGTGCTGGCCGACGGCTCGGTCGTGGACTGCGACGAGGACCGCCACCCGGACCTGTTCTGGGCGCTGCGCGGCGCGGGCGGCGGCCAGTTCGGCGTCGTCACCGCGTTGCGGTTCGCCACGGTCGCCGAGCCAGTGGCGATCCGGGTCGAGGCGCACCGCTCCGGCGGACCTGACCGGATCGCGACCCTGGTCGCGGACTGGCAGGCCTGGGCTCCGGAAGCCCCGGACGGGCTCACCGTCAACCTCACGGTCGTCGCCGAGCCGGGTCGCCCGCTGCGCGCGTCGCTGTTCGGCGCGTCGCTGCTCGACGCGGGCACGACCCGACGGCTCTTGGCCGTGGTCGCGGGCGAGCCGGTCACCCTGACGGCAGGACGGCCGTTCCACGAGGTGAAGGCGGGCTTCGCCGACCTCGACCCACCCGCTCGGGCGTCACGGATCCGTTCGGAGTTCTTCACGGACCCCCTGCCCACCCCGGTTCTCGCGGCGCTGCTCACCGGATCGGCCGATCCGCCGAGTCGGCGGGAGCTCGGCTTCACCACGATGGGCGGCGCCTACGACCGCGTCGACGCCGATGCCACCGCGTTCGCCCACCGCGGTCAGCGTTTCCTGCTCGAACACGTCGGAGAGCCGGACGACGCGTGGGTCGACGAGTCCTGGACGACGGCGCACGCCCACGGATCCGGCCGGGTCTACCCCAACTTCCCCGACCCCGCGCTGCCGGACTGGGCCGCCGCCTACCACGCGGAAAACCACGCCCGTCTGGTCGCGGTCAAGCAGACCTACGACCCGCACCGGTTCTTCCACTTCCCGCAATCGGTCTGACGAGAGGACCACCCATGACACGGGTTTTCAGCGCCCACGCCGTCTCGGTCGACGGCTTCATCACCGGCCGGGCCCCCGGCCCCGGCCGAGGGCTCGGCGACGCGGGCCTGCTCTTCGACTGGTACTTCGACGGCGACACCGGCAGCGAGGTGTTCGACGGGTTCCGGCTCAGCGCCGAGAGCGCCAGGGTGTTCGACGCCGAGGCGAGCAGGGTCGGCGCGGTCGTGGCGGGCCGCACCACGTACGACGACTCGGGCTGGGCCGACGGGGGCTCTCCTCACCCGCACGCCCCGCTGGTCGTGCTCAGCCACCGGCCGCCACCGGCGATCCACGACCGGCAGACCTTCGCCACCGACGTCACCGAGGCCGTGGCCGTGGCGCGTAAGATCGCCGGGAACCGGGACGTGGCGCTGATGGGCGGCGGCCTGCTCACCGCGGCGCTGAACGCGGGCCTGGTCGACGAGCTGGTGCTGCACCAGGTGCCCGTCCTGCTGGGCGCCGGGCGCGGCTTCTTCCGGGAACTGCCCGCGCACGTCGCTCTCCGCGCCGTGGAGGTCGTCGCCGCGCCCGGCGTCACCCACCTGCGCTACGAGGTGATCCGATGAGCCGGGCCGTCCTGGTCACCGGCGGCCTCGGCTGAGACGAAAGGCTCGAGGCAACGACTCCTCACCAGCGCGTGCCGGCCTTCGGGTGTCGTCGCGAGGAGAGCGGCCGGGGTCCCTGTCACGGGACCCCGGCCGCGGTGGGCGAGGGGGTCAGCCGACCGTCTCCCGGTCCTCGCTGGAACGGCGGGCCCGCGGCACGATCGCGATCCGCTGCGGCACCGAACCGTCGACCTTCGGGAAGTTCCGGCGCACCCAGAGCGGGCCGAGCAGGAGGAGGAGCAGACCGGTCACCGGGAACAGCGACGCGATCACCTCCTGCCACACGGCCAGGTCCATCGGGCGGGGCGGGGACTCCTGGATGCCGACGAGCATGAACACCCGCACGGAGAAGACGACCGTGAGCAGGGCGGTCACGACGGCGACCGGCACGGCGCGCTCGCGGTAGGCCCAGACGGCCAGCCAGATCATCAGCGGGATCACGTAGACCCAGTGGTGCTCCCAGCTGACCGGGGACACCAGCAGACCGGTGATCGCGGCGGCGGAGAAGCCGAGGAAGTCGGCGCCGCGGCGGAACGCGAACGTCGCCACGAGGAGCCCGTAGAGCGCGACCAGCCCGAGCAGCGCGAACCACCACGGCGCGAACACGTCGGTCCTGAGCACCCTGGACATGGCGCCGACCATCGACTGGTTTGGCGTGTCGAACACGCCACCCGCGCGCGAGGCGTGCAGGACCAACCCACCCCAGTAGGTCGCCGAGTCCGACGGCTTGACCAGGAAACCGACGGCCACCGTGCCGAGGAAGGCCAGCACCGCGGTGCGGGCGGCCTTCCAGCGCTTGGTGAACACCAGGTACCCCACGAAGATGAGCGGCGTGACCTTCAGGCCCGCCGCGATGCCGATGCCGACGCCCATCCACTTCCCGAACGGCTTGCGGAAGTCGAGCAGCACCAGCAGGAGCAGGAACATGTTGATCTGACCGGCGATGAGCTGCACCCGCACCGGCAGCAGCCACGCGGTCAGCACGAGCAGCACGACCGTCAGCGCGACCTTGGCCCGGCTGTCGCGGATGCCCGCAATGCCGAGGGTGATCCACACGACCGCGCCGAGCGCCATCAGCGACACGGCGTTCCACACCAGGCTGGCCGCCCCGATCGGCAGGAACGACAGCGGCACGAAGAACAGGATCGCGGTGAGCGGCGGGTACATGTACGGCATCGGACCGTACAGCGGGGACTGGACGACCAGGTCGTAGAGCGACTGGCCGTCGCGCACGGTCTGGCCCGCGGCCAGGTAGACCTTCAGGTCGACGGTCCACCGCAGACTCCAGTAGGGGTCGCGCAGGAACACGTAGGAGGCGATCATCGCGAGCACGACGGAGGTGACCACGACGGCGGCCGTGACGATCACCTTCGGTCGGAAGCGCGGGGTCGCGACCGGGGAGCTGGACATGGTCATCCTCTCGAAGTGCGGGTGAAGGACCCGGTGGGGCGGGTCGGTGGGGTGGTCTCCCCGGTGAGGGAGGCAGGCAGCGCGCGAGGACCGACGAGCAGGTCGTCCCGGCTCGCCAGGCTGATCCGGGCGTCGGGGACGCCCAAGCGGTCGAGCACGCCGAGCGCGTCGAACTCGTCGCACCCGTTGAGCAGCACACCGACCTCGCCGTCCGCGACGGAGACCTCGTCGGTTGCGCGGAGCAGTTCGGCGCGCACGGGCGTGGCGCCCTCGGGGAACCGCACCAGCGTCGCGATGTCGGAGCGCGCGTACCGGCGCTGCGCCGTGCCCGCGCGCTTCGAGCGCACGACGCCGATCTGGTGGGTCACGACGTCGGCGAGCAGCCGGGCGGCGCGGTCCCAGTCGAAGCGGTCGGCCCACGCGCGGCACACCTCGGCGGTGCGTTCGGCGAGCACGGGGTCGGTGAGGTCGGTGAGCGCGTTCTCGACGGTGTCGCCGAGCCGGTCCGCGTCCTCGACGACCCGACCGGTCACGCCGTCCCGGACGAAGTCGCGCGCACCCGGCGCGGCCAGGCACACATGCGGGACCCCGTGCGCCGCCGACTCGATCACGGTGCAGCCGCAGGCGTCCGCGGTGGCCGTGGAGACGGTCAGCCAGGCGCGGCGCAGCCAGGCGCGGCGCACCTCGTCGGGCTGCCGTCCGTGCAGGGTGACCGAGGCGGCCACGCCGACGTCGGCGGCGAGCCCGCGCAGCCGGTGCAGGTCCGGGCCCTCGCCGAGGAACTCGACGCGCAGTCCGGGGACTCGCGTGACGACCGGGGCGAGCGCGGTCAGCAGCAGGTCCAGCCGCTGTTCGGGCACCAGTGGCGCCACGACCACGATCGTCGGTCGACCGGTCCGCTCCGATCGGCCCCGCTCCGGTGTCGTGGCGGGGGGAACGACGAAGATCGGGCCGCGGAAACCCAGGTGCCGCCTCAATTCGTGCCGCGAGGACACCGACGGCACGGCGATCGCCCGGTCACCGCGGGTCCACCGGGCGAGCGGCCCCGCCAGGAAGCGGTCGACGGCGCTCGTGGGGGAGAAGCGCCTCGGGGGAGCCAGTCGCGGGACGCCGTGGACGACCTGCACGACGGGCACCCGCCTGCCGGTGATCACCGACACCGCGAAGCACATCCGGCTCGTGCCGTCGATCACGGCGTCGTAGTGGGCGCCGCGGCGCAGCAGCCGCAGCGCGGTGTGCGGGAACACGCCCCACGACCTGCCGGAGCGCAGCACCTCGATCCCGTCCACGACCTCGCGCGCGGCGGCGGCGGGTGACCGGGTCGCCACCCAGGTGACCTCGGCGCCGTCGGCGACCCACCGCCTGGCGATCTCGTGCAGGTACCGCTCGGCGCCACCGGCGCTCGGGTGCCGCACGTCCCACCTGCTCACGACCAGCAGTCGGCGACCGGCGCTCATGGCAGGTCCGCCCGGTACAGCCGGAGCAGGTCGGCGAACGCGGCCCGGCCGTCGTGCACCGGCCGGAACGTCGAGCGCTCGTCGTCGGTCCAGGCCACCGCGATCTCCGCGATGCGCCCGCCCACCAACCGGATCTGCCGCAGCAGCTCCACGTCGAACGCGAAGCCGCTGACCCGGCAGCGGGCCAGCGCGCTCTGCACCGCCTCGCGCTCGAACACCTTGAAGCCGCACTGGGTGTCGTGCACCTCGGGCACCAGCGGCCGGGCGAGCATCCGGAACGCCGCCCCGCCCATCCGCCGCCCCACGGGCTGCGGGTGCACGAACCGGGCTCCCGGCGCGTGCCGGGACGCGATGGCGGCCGCGGCGCCTGCGCGCAGTTCGGCCATCACCCTCGTCAGCGTCGAGATCGGCGTGGACAGGTCCGCGTCGACGAAGCCCGCGAAGCGGGACGTGCTGCTGCTCAAGCCCCGCCGCACCGCGGCGCCCTTGCCGGGACGCGCGCAGCCGATGGCGACCACGTCGACACCGCGGCGGTCCGCTGCGGCGACGACCGCGGTGGTCTCGTCGGTGCTGCCGTTGTCGACCACGACGATCCGCGACCGCCAGGACTGGTCGGCGAGGAAGGCGGTCAGCGCCCGCAGCGTGTCCGGCAGTCGACCGGCCTCGTTGAACGCGGGGACGACGAGTTCGAGGTCCACCGGGACGCGGGCGCGTGCGCCGTGGTGGACGACGGGGGACCCCGTGCGCTGACCGGGGACGGTGTGGATCGTGTTGTCTGGGTTCTCTCTCTTCATGGCGATGCCTCCGGACGGGACGGGTGGTTCGACGGGTCACGCCTGGGTGGCGTCGAGCACGAGCGAGCCCTTGGCCGTGGTGTCACGGCCCTCGAACAGGCGCGGGTGCGCCGCCCGGATGCCGTCGACGACCATGTCGTAGGGGACGTCGTCGAAGTCGCCGTGCGCGCGCAGGAACTCCATGTGCCTGCGGCCGTCCTCGTCGAACGGGTGGTACATGGAGTCCGTGCGGCCGTCGAAGTCCAGCGGCTTGATCTTGTAGAGCGTGCAGAGCATCTTGTTGAACACCGGCGTCGCCCTGACCCACTTGCCGTCCAGGTACGCGGTGGTGAGGCTGTGGAAGGTGAACACCTTGCCGCCCATCAGCTCCTCGAGCCGCGGCGAGGCGAGGTGGTTGCGGACGTCGCCGTAGTAGATGCGGCTCGGCACGCCGACCGCGCGCAGCGCCGCGGCGTACAGGATGGACTTGTGGACGCAGAAACCCATGCCGCGCTTGATGGTCGAGCTCGCCTTGAGGCCGTGGCGGGACAGGTCCGCGCCGTAGACCTCGTAGTGGATGCCGTCCCGGACGGCGTAGTAGAGCGCGAGCGCGCGATCGATGTCGGACAGGCCCTCGACGCCGGTCGGCAGGGCCTTGGCGACGAAGTCGCGCACGGTGTCGCTGTCGTGGTCGAGGAACTCGGTGGTGTCGAGCAGCGCCGAGTCGACGGAGTGGACTGTCATCGGGGATCCTCCCTCAGAGGCCGAGCATGCTGGCGACGCGCTGTCGCTGGATGTCCGAGGTCCCGGAGTAGATCGTCCCGGCGACCGCGTTGCGCAGGTCCTTCTCGAGGCCGTACTCGGCCGTGTAGCCGTACCCGCCGAAGACCTGCACGGCGGCCAGCGCGGAACTCACGTTGCCCTCGCTGGTGATCAGCTTGCTGATCGCGATGTCGACGGTGACGTTCTCGCCGTTCTGGAGCCGCTCCGCGGTGTCGTAGAGCCACTTCCGCGAGTTCTCCACCGCGATCTTCATCTCGACGATCTTGTTGGCGACCGACTGGTGCTGCCCGATCGGCTTGCCGAACTGCTGGCGGCTCCTGGCGTACTCGACGCACCGCTCCAACCGGTGGCGCATCTCGCCCGCGTTGACGACGAAGGAGCAGAGGATCTCCCACTTCATCACGTGGTCGAGGATCAGGAACCCGGCGCCGACCGAGCCGATGACGTTGGCCTTGGGGACCCGGACGTCGTCGAGGAACAGCTCGCACAGCGGCGAGGTGCGCAGGCCCATCTTCGCGATCGGCTTGCCGATCGACAGGCCCGGCGTGTCGCGGTCGACCAGGAGCGCGGTGATCGCCGCCGGGCTGCCGCGCTTGCCGGTGCGGGCGTAGACGACGAACACGTCGGCGATGGGGCCGTTGCTGACGAACGCCTTGCTGCCGTTGAGCACGTAGTCGTCGCCGTCGGCGGTGGCCGACGTGCGCATCGCCATCACGTCGGACCCGCCCTCGGGCTCGGTGATGGCGTGGGCGCCGATCGCCGATCCGTCGCAGATCCGCCTCAGGTAGCGGTCCTTGAGGTAGCGGGAACCGAAGCGCTGCAACGGGACGCCCGCGCTCACCAGGTGCGTGGTCGTGGAGAAGTTCAGCCCGCCGTCCCGGCAGCCGTACCCCAGCCCCTCCAGCACGTACATCGTGGTGAGCAGGTCCTGGCCGAGTCCTCCCCACTCGGGGTCGAAGGGCAGCCCCAGCAGCCCGGTCTCGCGGACGCGCTTCCACGCGTCGTCACCGAACTCGCCTCGGCCGTCCCGCTCGACGTGCTCCTTGCTGAGCACGTCGCCCAGGTCCTCGATCGCGGCGCGCAGCGCGCGCTGGTCCTCGTTCCACAACATGGGGATTCCTCCGGTGGTGGGCGGGTTGGACCGTCACGAGGCCCTGCCGAGCGCGTGCCGCAGGGAGTTCCGGTCGACTTTGCCGGTGGACGTGCGCGGGAGCGCGTGGTCGACGATCTCGATCACGCCGGGGATCGCCGTCCTGGGCAGACCCGCGGCGCAGTGGACGCGAAGGTGGAGGCTGTTCACCGCGGACCCCGCCACGCGGCGGACCACGGCGTGCAGCACGTGCCCCGCGGTCTCGTCGGGCACCGCGATCACGGCGGCCTCGGACACCTGCGGGTGGGCCAGGACGACCTGCTCGACCTCCTGGAGGTTGGTGCGCACCCCGCGCACCTTCACCTGGTGGTCGTTGCGCCCCAGCAGGAACACGAGCCCCTGCTCGTCGCGGCGCACCAGGTCACCGGTGCGGAAGTAGCCGTCGCGCCACTTCTCCTCGTCGAGGCGCGGGTCGAGGTAGCCGCGCGACTGGAACGGCGTCGACACGACCAGCTCGCCGGTCCCGGCGCCGACGAGGACGTCACCCGACTCGTCGACGACGAGCGCGTCCACGCCCTCGATCGGCGAGCCGATCGGGACGACGCCGTGGGCGGCGACCTCGGTGGGCACGACCTCGTGCAGGAAGCTGTCGTTGGTCTCGGTGCACCCGTAGACGTTCCACATCCGGGCGTTGGGGAACGCGGTGGCGACCCGGTCGAGCAGGCTCGGCGGCATCGCGTCCCCGGTGAAGATCAGGGTCCGGACCCCGTCGAACACCCGGCCGTCGGCGGCCTCGACCACGAGCCGGAAGAACAGCGGCACGGCTTGCACCACGGTGGGCGCGCGTTCGGCGCACAGCGCCGCCAGGTGCGCGCCGTCGACCGCGCGTTCCGGGTCGACGAGGTCCACGCAGGCGCCCACCGACAGGGCCGCCCACACGTCGAGCAGGCACAGGTCGAAGTTGAGCGGGGCGTGGTTGAGCACCCGCGCGCCCGGCCCGATGTCGAACCGGGCGGCGGCCCAGGCCAGGAAGCGGTCGACGCCGTCGGCGGCCAGCACCACCACCTTCGGCGTGCCGGTCGACCCGGACGTGGTCAGCACCAGCCCCGGCTCGACCGGGCGAGCGCCGCGACCACTGGCGCCGGTGGGCCGCGCGACGACCGGGTCCTCCTCGGTCGCGCTGAGCACGTGGGTGCAGCCGAGTCGGGCGTTCAGGTCGGCCAGCGCGTCCGGGCCGAGACCGGTCGACGGCAGCAACACCTGCCTGCCCTCGCGGACGCACGCGATGACCAGCGCGATCGTGCGCGGCGACTTCGTGGCCGGCACGCAGACGGGCGCGCCCTCGTCGAGCGCGAGCGCGGTGAGGTGGGCACCGGTGGACTCGACCATGTCCGCGAGACCGGCGTAGTCGACGACGCGGTCGCCCCAGGACAGGGCGGGCGCGTCGGGCCGCGTCCGCGCCATCTCGGCGAACGCGGTCACGAAGGAGTGGGTCGCCATCGGATTCCCTCCTGGCGGTACGGCGAAGGCCCGCGCTCGGTGGTGAGCACGGGCCTTCGCGGGACGGGGATCAGGTGTCGAGCAGGCGACCGCCGCCCCCGACGGAGGCCTCGACGCCCGCGAGGTCGAGCAGGTGCCGCAGGCAGGCCTGGTTCGAGGTCACGACGGGCACGCCGAGCCGCTGTTCGAGCTGCTCGATCGCCTCCCAGGAGCGGAACCCGCTGCCGGGGATGAGGATCCCGTCCGCGTCGGCGGGGAACCCGGCGGCGACCTGGCGGCACACCTCGTCCGGGTGCACCTCCCAGCGGCCGCCGCGGTCGAAGAGCTGGTGCCGAGCGACGTCCCGCCAGCGCGAGTCGAGCTGGAACTGCATCAGCCCGGCCACGCCGAAGCCCGCCGAGGCCAGGTAGTCCGCGGTCGCGGTGAAGGTCGGCGCGGTGAACCACGGCGGCAGCACCACCAGCGGGCGGCTCACCCCCGTCGCGGCCAGCGCCGAGCGGATCGCCTGCGCCGCCGTGTAGACGGGTGTGCCGCCGGTCAGCTCGACCGCGGCCGCCACGAACCCCTCGTCGAACTCCAGCCCGCCGAAGAAGCTGGCCGAGCCGAAGCAGAGGCAGATCGCGGACAGGTCCATCTGCCCCAGCTGCACCAGCCCCCGCCGGACGTCCGGCGCGTCGACCATCCGCCGCCACGACTCGCCGGTGTACTCGGCGCCCGTGCTGGTGGGGCTTTCGAACCGCGCCGTGTGGATGGTGACACCGGGCGGCGCCATCGCCCACAGCTCCGCCTCGACCACGGGATCGTTGTGGATGACCAGGATCCCGAGCTGCGCGACCCAGGCGTCCCTGTTCACGACCGCGTCCCCGACGCCTCCGGGACGGGCGCCGCGGCCGATCGGCGGTTGAGGCCGAACCAGGCCAGCGCCGCACCGCACACCGCGGCCGCCGCGGTCGTGGCGAACGCCCAGCCGAAGCTCGTCTGACCGGGGTTCGGCCCGAGCACCAGCACCAGGACGGCCACCCCGAGCGCGCCGCTCATGTACTGCGCCGTGGTCATCATGGCCCCGGCGACACCCTGGTTGCGGTCCTCGACGTCGGCGGTGCCCGCGATGAACATCGCCACGTAGGTGACGCCGTGGCTGAAGCCGGTGATCAGCAGACCCGGCAGCAGGTCGAGCACGTAGCTGTCGCCGGAGGTCTGGAACGCGAGCAGCAGCAGGCCCACCGCGTCGGCGACGAACGCCAGCGTGAGGGTCAGCCGCACACCGAGCTTGGCGACGATCTTGGCCGACACCGAGTTCGCCACCGCGATGGCGACCGCCATCGGCAGGAACGCGAGCCCCGCCGCGATCGGGCCGTACCCGCGCAGCTGCTGCACGAGCAGCGTGACGACGAAGAACTGGTTGCCGACGCTGCCCATGTAGAACGCCGTCGCGCCGCAGCCGACCAGCAGCGACCGGGTGCGCCGCAGCAGCGGGTCGACCAGCGGGTGCGCGCTGCGCCGCTCCTGCCAGACGAACGCGACCAGCAGCGCCGCGGCCACGCCGAACCCGGCGAGCGTGCTGGCGTCCGTCCAGCCCCGGCTCGACGCCTGGGTCAGGGCGAGCGCCGTGGAGAGCACCGTCGCGGTGCACAGCACCGCGCTGGGCACGTTCAGCGAGGTGTGCTTGCGGACGGTCTCGTCGAGCCTGGGCAGCAGCTTCGGCGCGGCCAGCGCGCAGACCACGGCGAGCGGCAGGTTGATCAGGAACACCCAGCGCCACGAGACCGTGGTGAGCAGGCCGCCGATCATGACGCCCGCGGCCAGTCCGGACGCGCCGACCGTGCCCCACACCGACAGCGCCTTGTTGCGCGCCGGTCCGGCGGCGAACGAGGTGTTGATCAGGGCGATGACCGCCGGTTGGAGGATGGCCGCCGCGATGCCCTGCGCGGCGCGGGCCACCATCAGGACCGGGGTGCCGGGGGCGAGCCCGCCCGCCAGCGAGGCGATGCCGAACAGCAGCATCCCGACGATGAAGAGGGTGCGCGGACCGAAGCGGTCCGACGCCCGTCCGCCGACGACGAGGAAGCCCGCGAAGAACACGGCGTAGCCGCTGACGACCCACTGGACCGAGCTCTCGGTCAGCCCGAGCTCGTCGCCGATGCTCGGCAGGGCGATGTAGACGATGGAGTAGTCGAGCGCGATGAGGAACTGGGCGACGGCGAGGATCGCCAGCGCGGCGTTGGCCGAGCGGGGTCGCACAGCGGGAACGGTGCCCGGTAGGGCCATGGGAATCACCCTCGTGTGAGCTTGATCGGGTTACCTGTCGGAGGCGTGCAGGTGCCTGGGCGAGACGACGTCGCGGAGTTCGGCCACGGAGCCCACGACGGTCGACGCGCCCGCGGCCACGAGTTCCGCCCGCGTGGCCACGCCGAAGTCGACGCCGCAGGCGTCCATCCCGGCGGCGGAGGCCATCCGGACGTCGTCGACCGCGTCGCCGACGACGACGCAGCGCTCGGGCGGAACGCCCAGCGCGCCCGCGGCGAGCAGGGCGAGGTCGGCGTGCGGCTTGCCGCGGTCGGCCATGCCGTGGCACGACAGCGCGTCGAAGGCGTCGAGCAGGCCCGCCGCGCGCAGCAGTTCCACGGCGCTGGGCCTGACCTTGCTGGTCACGACGGCCAGCGGCCTGCCGTGCGCCCGCAGCTCCGCGAGGAGGTCCGGGATGCCGGGGAAGACCAGGTCCGCGGCCGTGGGGATCACCGTCTCGGTGAACAGCGCGCGGGCGCGGTCGACCGCGCGTGCCACGTCCCGGTGGTCCTGGGGGAGACCGAGCAGGCCCGCGAACGACGCGGCCAGCGGCCGCCCGATCGTCCGGCGCACCACGCCGTCGTCCACCTCGCGACCCGACTCCTCGAGCACCGCGCGCAGCACGCCGAGCATCCCGCCGGGGGTGTCCACCAGGGTGCCGTCCACGTCGAACAGGACCGCCCGGTCGTCGGCGCTCACGAGGCGGCGGCCAGTGCGGACCGCTCGCGCAGGGCGACGGCCAGTTCGGCGGCCACCGCGCTGGTGGACAGCAGCACCGACCGGTTGGCCGCAGCGGTCCGGCCCCGCGTCGCCGCCGACACCGCCTTGAGGATGTGCGGGGTGAGCGACGGACCGCTGACCCCGGCCTTCTCCGCCTCGGCCTGCTTCTGGTGGACCAACTCGTACATCTCGTCGGACGGCAGCGCGTCCTCCTCCGCGATCGGGTGCGTGACCAGGAACCCGCCGCCGTTGCCGACCTGCCAGTGCAGGCGGATCGCGGCGGCGAGCACGTCGAGGTCGTCGACGCGGCGCGGGTTGGGCTGCCCGCTCGACCTGCTGTAGTAGGCGGGGAAGTCGTCGCAGCGGTAGCCGACGACCGGAACCCCCTGGGTCTCGAGGTACTCGAGCGTGAGGGCGGGGTCGAGCAGCGACTTGGCTCCCGCGCAGACCACCGCGATCCGGTGCCGGGTGAACTCCACGAGGTCCGCGGAGATGTCGAAGCTGCGCTGGGCGTCGAAGTGCACGCCACCGATGCCCGCGACCGCGAAGACGTCGATGCCGACGTGGTCGGCCGCGACCAGCGCGGCGGAGACCGTGGTGCCGCCGTGGCCGCCGGAGGCGAGCGCGGACCCGATGTCACGGGTGCTGATCTTCGGCACGGTGGGCGTCGTCGCGAACATCTCCACCTGCGCCTCGGACAGGCCGACGACGAACCGCCCGTCGACGACGCCGGTGCGCGCGGGCACGGCGCCGTTCGCGCGGATCGTCTTGTCGATGTCGAGCGCCGTCTCCAGGTTCAGGGGGTACGGCAAGCCCTGCACCACACCCGACGACTCCAGTGCCACCACGGGGTAGCCGTCCGCCATCGCGTCGGCGACCTCGTCGGAGATCGAGAACAGTTCGGTTCGTTTCCGCGTGGACATCGATCGTTCCTCCTTGAACTGGACTGGCTGGTCGCCTCGGTCGGCGGGGGGCTCGGTCCGGTCGTCGGGCGCGGTGCGGGACCCCGTCGGGCTCCCGCACCGCGCCCGACGAGCGCGCTAGTAGTGGGAGAACTCGTCGGAGTCGAAGTTGTGCCGCTCGTCGCCCCGCAGCGGCGGGTTGAACACGCTGACGAGCTCCATGTCGCCCTCGGGAGCGGCGATCAGGAAGTGCTCGTCGTGGTTGTCCAGCGCGTAGATCACCCCCGGCTCGATCTCGTGGACCGTGCCGTCGGAGCTGATCACCTGGCCGCGGCCGGAGATGCAGTAGCAGGCCTCGAGGTGCCTGCGGTAGTGCAGCGGCGACTTGGAACCGGCTTTCACCACCGTGTGCGCCACGGTGAACCCCATTCCATCGGTTTCCACGAGGAACCGGTAGCTGAGCCCGTTGCCCCAGTCGACGCACTTGACCTCGGACTTACCGCGAACGATCATCGCTTGCACCCTTCTTGTCGGTTGTGGTCGAACGAGGTCAGACGAAACTGCGCGTTTCCCGGACGAACGCGTGGATGGAGTCGACGGAGCCGAACTGCACGGGGGAGATGTCCATCTCGCCCACCGGGATGTCGTACTTGTCGCCGACCCACGCGATGAGCCGCAGCAGACCGAGGCTGTCGACCACGCCGTTGTCGAGCAGGTCCAAGTCGGAGGGCAGCTGGTCGAGCGGCACGTCGGGGACGAAGCTGGACACGATGTACCGCTTGATCTCGACTTCGATCGTCACTGGAATTCCTCTCCCTGTTGCACGAGGACGTCGTTCCGGCCGCGAACACGACAATGGGCCCCAGGTCGCGCGGTTGGACACGCACGACGAACTCGCGGGAAATCCCGGAACTATCGGTGAGGGTTCTTCGATGCGGGCACAGCGGTGCCGCCCACAAAGCGTGACGGTCGCCGGTGCCTCACGTCAATCCTTTGTCTTGGATTTTTTTGGATTCTTTGGATCGATTTATTCCGGGCATGCGAATGAGGCCCTCATGTGCACAAGGGCCTCATTCTCGCGCGAAAAGCGATTCACTCGAAATGATTGCGCCGATCGCTCAGCACCTGCCGTTCACCAGGTCGCACACCTCGTCGAGGTCGTACTCCGCGCGTCCGGGGCTCCCGTGGCGGGTCAGCTTCCCGCGGCTGGCCCACTTGCGGATGGTCGCCTCCGAGACCCCCGCGGCGAGCGCGGCCAGATCGGTGGGAACCCTGCGCCGCCGCGGCCCGGCGCTCATGCCGCGCCCCTGGCGGACGCGTGCCTGCTCAGCAGCAGCCACCGCCCCGGCGGCCACGTGTGCCCGGCCGCGCAGGCCACCCCGGCCACCCCGCCCTCGCGCAGCGTCGCGAACACCGGGTGCGCGCACCCCGGTTCGCCGCACGGCCCCAGCTCCCGGCGTTCGACCGGGTCCGGTTCCAGCACCGCCCTGGCCGAGGCGACCAGGTCCCGGAACTCGCGGACGAAGTCCCCCGAGGTGGCGTGCCCGAGCAGCCAGTCCAGGTGCCCGAGCAGGAACTCCACCAGCCGCGGCACCGAACGCCCACCCGGTGCGGGCGCCGAGCGCTCGGCGGACACCAGCGCCGACCACGACACCAGCGCGTCGAGCACGTCCGACCGCACCGACAGCGCCGCGCCGTCCAACGTGATGCCGGTGGGTCGGTGCCCGCTGACCCGCTCGGCCAGCGGCCGCCTGCCAGGGGTCAGCGCTTCCGCGCACGCCTCGTGCAGACCGGTCAGGCGCGTCAGGGCCTCGCGCGCCGCTTCCCGGCAGCCGGAGCACACCCGCGAACCGGGCGCGGCGACCTGCTGTTCGCAGGACGTGGCCGCGCACAACGACTTCGTCATGACCCACTCCTCGTGGTGGTCGTGGACGGGGGACCCGCGGGCTCCTCGGCGTCGAACCCGCCGAGGCCGAGCACCAGCGCGGCCCGGTGGACCAGGCAGGCGAGCGCGAGGTCCAGCGCGTTCGGGCTGAGCAGCTCCACCAGCAGCACGTGGTCGACGCGGGTCCGGCCGGGGTGCTCGCCGATGAGGACGGCGCCGAGGTCGGCCTCGATCCCGTCGTGGCGGCGCGCCGACGACGAGCCATGGGCCACCGTCCGCGCGAAGTGGCGGTGCGCCGCGGAGCCCATCCGCGTCGAGTCGTCGACGTAGACCTGGTTGGCGCCGTCCACCAGGTGGTCGGGGAGGTCGCGGCCGGTCGCGTTGACCACCACCGCCCCCTTGGACAGGTGGTCGACGCGCACGAGGTCGGCGTCGCACCCGGTGATGGCCACCAGGTTCGCGCCGAACACGGCCTCGTCGACGTGGTTCGTGACGGCCAGTTCGATGCCCGCGTGGTCCAACTGGTCGACCACCCCCGTCCACACCGGCAGGTCTCGGTCGCCGTTCACCGCGCAGGCCGCGATGTGGCTGACGTCGGGCACGTGCCGTGCGATCACCATCATCTGGAGCCGCGCGGCGAGGCCGGAGCCGATCACCGACGCGGTCACCACGCCCGGAGCGAGCAGGTGCCGTGCGGCGAGCGCGGTCAACGCCGCGGCCCGGTAGGCCCGCAGCGCCGCCACGGGCAGCGCGCACCGTCCGCCCGCGGACGTGTCCTCCAGCACCGCGAACGCCCCGAAGGGTTCGCCCCACCGCGCGCCCGGCTCGGCGGCGGCGGTCCCGCCCATCGCCATCAGCTCCGCGGCGAGCACCGGCACCGGATCGATCCCGGCGATGGCCGTGCACAGGTCATCCGCACTCAGCCGAAGCATCGGGACGTCCATCCGGGCCTCCTCCCGTAGTTCGCGTGAATCACCTGCGAACACTGTGCGGAGATCCCTTGTCGACCCTCTTTCGATCGGCTATCGGTCCACTGAGGGTCGATCGACAGCGAGTGGAGGGGCGACCGATGGCGGCCACCTGTCAACTGGTCCCAGACCACGAGCAACCAGCCGAACCACCGGAGGAAGCCATGTTCGCCAGCCGCAAGTTCGTCGCCCCGGCCCTCGCCTCCCTGCTCGCCGGGGCCTCGCTGCTCGTGGCGCTCGCCTCCGGTCAGGCGGTCGCGGTGAGCGCCGAGGACACCCACTGGGGGACCGCGGGCGACTGCCCGGCCGACACCCACTGGAGCGTCGACCTCAACGCCTGTGTCCCGAACAACGACTTCTGAGAAACGGGCGCGTCACACCGCACCGGTGTCGACCGCGTCGCCCGCCACCACCGCGGACCGGGTCGAGCGCAGGCTGGCCAGCAGTTGGGCCGACTCCCTGGAGTCGATCTCCGACAGCAGTCGGACAGCCCGCTCGACCTTCTCCCTCGCCGACGCCGGGTTCCCGTCGTTGGTGTGGATCTCCGCCAGCAGCACCAGCGCCCTGGCGTGCCAGAGCGCCGACCCCAGCTCCTCGAACAGCCTCCGCGCCTCCACCAGGTGCGCCACCCCGGTCGAGTCGCCTCCCCTGGCCAGCGCGATCTCGCCGAGCGCGTAGAGCGACTTCGCCTCGATGAGCTGCTCGCCCACCCGACGCGCGAGGTCGAGCGCGTGCACCAGCGTCGTCTCGGCGTTGTCCAGCCTGCCTTCCCGGTGGCGCAGCAGACCGAGGCCGTACAGCGCGTGCGCCTCGCCGATCCGGTCGCCGGTGTCGCGGACGATCCGCAGCACCCGGTGCAGCGCCTGCCGCGCCTCGTCGACCTGGCCGGTGACCAGGTGCAGCTCGGCGAAGCGGTGCACGACCTGCGCCTCCGTGCGCAGGCAGCGCACCTCCTGGCAGATGGCGAGCGCGTCGTCGAGGAGTTCGCGGGCGGTCGTGGTGTCGCCCTCGTCCATCCGGAACTTCGCCATGCTGCGCAGGATGTGGGCCTCGCCGACCCGGTCGCCGACGACCCGCATCGTGGCGAGCGACTCGGCGTACTTCGCGAGCATCGCCCCGATGCCCCCGCGCAGCCCGTCGACGTGCGCTGCGTTGCGCAGGACCAGCGCGCAGCCGTGCGCCTCGCCCTCGGCGCGGAAGACGTCCAACGCCGAGGTGAAGCACTCGTCGGCCTCGGCCAGCCGGGACTGGAACATGTGCAGCGTCCCCAGCGAGTACCTCATCGCGGCGTGCCCGATCCGGTTGCCCGCCGCCCGCGTCGCGTCGAGCGCGGCCTGCGTGCACTCCATCCAGTCGTCGAAGTACCCCTTCGCCTCGAACAGCGTCACCGACGTGAGCGCGAGGTCCCAGCACAACTCGTCCAGCCCGGCACCGGCGGCCTGCCGCACGGCGGCCACCAGCGCCTGCCGCTCGCCCTCCCACCAGTCCATCGGGTTGCCGATGGACTCCGCGGCCTCGCCGTCCGGGTCGTGCCAGCGCGGAGCGGAGCCGTGCAGGATCGTGTAGTCGCCGCCGTACTCGCGGCGGTGCGCCTCGTCGGCCAGCGCGAGCCAGGCGCCGAGCACCCGCGTCAGCGCCGCGGTCCGCTCGACCTCGCTCTCCACCTCCAGCAGCTTCTCCCCGGCGTAGACCCGGATGAGGTCGTGGAACCGGTAGCGCACGTGCACCGAGTCCGGGTACTTCACGACGTCGAGCAGTTGTGCGTCGACCAGGCTCTCCAGCACGTCCTCGGCGTTGCGCAGGCTCGTGTCCAGCAGCGCGGCGGCCGTCCACGCGGGGAAGTCCGGCGCCTGCACGAGCGAGAACAGCCGGAACAGCCGCTGCTCCTCGACGTCGAGCACCTTGTAGGTCAACCCGATGTTGGACCGCAGCTCCAACCCGTGGTGCGCCAGTTCGTCGAGCCTGCGGGCCTCGTCGCGCAGGCGGCGCACGAGCCCGTCGACCCGCCAGTGCGGCCGCGACGCCAGTCGCGCGCCCGCGATCCGCAGCGCCAGCGGCAGGCCGCCGCAGAACCTCACCAGCTCCACCACCGCGTCCTGCTCCGCCTCGACCCTGGCGGGACCCACGATCTTGGTGAGCAGCTCGACCGACTGGTCGACGTCGAACATGTCGACGTCGATCCAGTGCGCGCCGGACAGGCCGCTCAGCCGCGCGCGGCTCGTGGTGATCACCGCGCACGTCGGACCACCCGGCAGCAAGGGCAGCACCTGGTGCTCGCCCGCCACGTCGTCGAGCACCAGCAGCAGCCGCCTGCCCGACAGCTTGCTGCGGTAGAGCTCCGCCCGTTCGTCGACGTCGTCCGGCACCGCCGTTCCCGCGGTCCCGAGCGCGCGCAGGAACCGCGCGAGCAGGTTCGCCGTGTGGTCGTCACCGAGCGGGGTCCGCAGGTCCGCGTAGAGCTGCCCGTCGGGGAAATCGCCGCTCAGCTGGTGGGCCACCCGCACCGCGAGGCTCGACTTGCCCACCCCGCCCTTGCCCGAGATCGCGACGATCGGCATGCCGTAGCCGTCCGCGCCGCCGGACACCAGCCGCCGGATCTCGTCGAGGTGCCCCTCGCGACCGGTGAAGTCGGCGATGCTCGCGGGCAACTGCTGGGGCACCACCGCTTGCTGCTCGACCACCGACGACGGGAACGCGCGCTTCGTCGCGTGCCCGCCGCCGGTGGTGGGCAGGGCGAGCTCGGGATCGCGGTTCAGGATCGCCCGCTCCAGGTCCTGCAACTCCCGGCCCGGCTCGATGCCCACCTCCTCGACGAGGGTGCTCCGCGCCCGGCGGCACACCTCCAGCGCCTCGGCCTGCCTGCCCGCCCGGTAGAGCGCGAGCATCAGGAACCCGTGCAGCCGTTCGCGCAAGGGGTGCTCCTCGACCAGCGCCCCCAGTTCGCCGCTGATCTCCTCGTGCCTGCCGAGTTCCAGGTCGAGCCGGATCCGCTCCTCCACGGCGGCGAGCCGCCGGTCCTCCCACAGCGCGGCACCGCGCTGCACGAGGTCGCTGGGCACGCCGGAGAGCGCGGACCCGCGCCATAACGCGAGCGCGTCGCGCAGCGTCGTGGCGGCCTCCTCGCTGCGGCCCGCGTCGGAGTGGACGCGGGCGGAGGCGACCAGTGCGGTGAACTCCAGGCTGTCCAGGTCGCCGGGCGCGATCTCCAGCAGGTAGCCCGGCGGCCGGGTCTCGATCGCGACGCCTTGGCCCGCACCCGCGAAGATCCGGCGCAACGCCGAGATGCAGATCTGCACCTGACCGCGCGCCGTCGACGGCGGGGAACTGTCCCACACGGCGTCGACGAGCTGCTCGACCGGGACGACCCGGTTGGCGTTGAGGCCGAGCACCGACAGGACGATCCGCTGCCGCGGACCTCCGAGGTCGATCGAGCGCCGGTCGGCGACGAGCTCGACCGGGCCGAGGAGTCTGAGTCTCACGCTGCGTCCTCCCAGATACGCGATGAGACGTGTCCACCGCACCCCGTTCGCGCCGTGGACAGGGCGTTCGTCAAGTGCGGGGTGAATGCCGCCGGTCCTGTTCCTCTCCTCCACCTGCGCACGCCGAAGCGTCGCGTGTCGTGACCTGCTCTCCTGCACCCGTGACGTTCGGATGACCTGTACTCACCCAGTCGGTCAAATCCGGTCGCTCGCGGTAATCCGTTGGTGACGCAAAAAACACGATCATCACTTACTAGCACAGCGCCGGAGATCTTCACGCTCCCTGGCTTCGTGGACCCGCAGTTCTGCGCCGCGGACGCTCAAGCCGTGGGATGCTCCCAGGTGGCGAGGGGGATCCACCGATTCACCGGCGCGGGTTCCGCACCGACCGCGTCAGGTGACGCGGAAGACCGGCCAGCCGATCTCGGTGCGCCACGCGGCGGGATCGCTCACGTCACGAGGGCCGACGGCGTAGACCTCCCGCACCGGCCCGGCCACCGACATCGCGTTCTCCACCACCCAGGTCCCGAGCGCGCCGTACGTGACCTCGACGCCGTCGTGCTCGCCGACGTGGGTGGTGACGGCCAGTTCCACGGCCGGAAGGACGACGGGGTGCACGCGTCCGGTGCGAGGTGGCGTGGCGGTCGGCAGGTAGATGAGCGCGTGACCGCGCTCCTGCTCGAACAGGGCGTTGTCGTAGCAGCCGCCCGGCGGTCCGGTCGCGGCTGCGCCGACGGCCGACTCCAACTCGGCCATCGCGCCCGCGAACCAGGCCTCGACATCGCGTCCGTTGACCACGGCCTCCACCGCCGCGACCGTCCGGGCGGGCTCCGCGCGCAGCTCGACGTCGATCGGCGCGGGGTCGGGCCGGAGCAGCCGCCGCAGCGACACGACCGCGGCCCTGGTGCGGTCGAGCACGTCCTCGAGGCGTTGCAGGTGGTCCGCGACCAGGGCCGCCCGGACACCGGGGTCGGGGGTCCGCAGGATGCGCTGCACGTCGCTCAGGGGGACGTCGAGTTCGCGGAGCCGGTGGATGACCTGCGCGGTCGGGATCTGGTCGACGCCGTAGTAGCGGTACCCGGTGGCCTCGTCCACCACGGCGGGCTCCAGCAGGGTCGCCTCGTGGTACCGGCGCAGCGTCCGCACGCTCAGGTGGGTCAGCCGGGAGAACTCCCCGATGGTCAGCACCCGTTCATTGTGGACTCTCCCCCAGGGGGAGGGTCCACGGCTTGACCCTCCCGCGCCGCGAGGTCACACGGTGGGCTCATGACACAGCACACCGACCTCCTCCCGACCACCGTCCGCGAGTTCTTCGCCGCCCACGTCGTCCACGACGCCGACACCGCCTCGTCGTTCCTCACCGAGGACGTGGTGGTCGTCGACCAGGACGAGACCTTCCGCGGACGGCAGGAGGTCCACGCGTTCCTGCGGGACGCCGGGTCCGAGTTCGAGTACACGACCGAGCAGATCGGCGCTCGCCGCGTCGACGACGCCCACTGGGTGGTGACCGTGCGGCTCGAGGGCACCTTCCCCGGTGGCGTCGCCGAACTCGACTACCGGTTCGCGTTGCGGGACGACCTCGTCGCCGAACTCGTCATCGCCAACCACACGGCCTGAGCGCTGCGTCGTCCTCCAGTGGAGAGTGGAATGTCCAGTTCGGATCGCGATCGTCTCGACGGTCGCCGGGCGTTGGTCACGGGCGGGTCGAAGGGCTCGGGCAAGGCCGTCGCGGCGAGGCTGCGGGAGATGGGCGCCGACGTGTACGTGACGGCGCGGACGATGCCCGACGGGTACGAGCACCCCGACCGGTTCATCGAAGCGGACACGACGACGATCGAAGGCACCACCGCGGTGGCCTCCCGGATCGGCGAGGCGGGCGGCGCGCTCGACATCCTGGTGCACGTCGTCGGCGGCGCGTCGACACCCGCCGGTGGGTTCGCGGTCATCACCGACGACCAGTGGCTCACCGAGCTGAACCTCAACTTCCTGGGAGCGGTGCGACTCGACCGCGCACTCCTCCCGGCGATGATCGAGTCCGGGGCGGGCGTGGTGCTGCACTTCACCTCGATCCAGCGTGAACTGCCCCAGTACGACGCGTCCCTGGCGTACGCGGCGGCCAAAGCCGCCCTGCGCACGTACAGCAAGGGACTCGCCAACGAGCTCGCGCCGCGCGGCGTGCGGGTCAACGCGATCAGCCCCGGCGGGATCGAGACCGAGGCCTACGAACGATTCGTGGACCGGATCGCCGAGGGCAACGGGCTCACCCGTGAAGCGGCCAAGCAGACCATCTACGACTCCCTCGGAGGAGTGCCCCTGGGACGGTTCGCGAACACCGAGGAAATCGCGGACCTGGTCGGATTCCTGGTCTCGGACCGCGCCTCGGCGATCGTGGGAGCCGAGTACGTGATCGACGGCGGGACCGTTCCGACCGTCTGAGCCAGGTGCCGGACTCCTCATCGATCGACGACCTCTGATCCGCGGCAGGCAGACGTCCGTCTCCTGCCGCAAGGAGAACACATGACCACGCACGTCACGGACCGGTCCTCCGTCCAACCGGTCGGACCGCCACCACCCTTCGACCCGGAGCTCGCTCCCGTCGTCGAGGTGCTCACCAGCCTGCGCCCTCCCGACGCGTACCGCTCGGACAACATCGTCGAGATGCGCGAGCCCGTTCCGGGGGTGGAGGCCCCGACCGACGAGATCCTCTCGCGCGGAGGCGCCTACAGCGTGCAGGAGCGGGTGGTGCCTGGGCCGCACGGGGAACCGGACCTCTCGCTGCTGATCTGCCTCCCGAAGCACGCGACCACCCCGACCTCGGCGATCTACCACATCCACGGCGGAGGCATGATCGTCGGGGACAACCGGTTCGGCCTGGCCGAGATGCTGAACCTGGCCGAGCCGATGGGCATGGCCGTCGTCTCGGTCGAGTACCGGCTCGCACCCGAGACGCCCCACCCCGGTCCCGTCGAGGACTGCTACGCGGGCCTGGTGTGGGTGGTGGATCACGCCCACGAGCTCGACATCGACCCTGGGCGCGTCGTCATCGGTGGTGCGAGCGCGGGCGGCGGTCTCGCGGCGGGTGTCGGTCTGATGGCCCGCGACCGCAACGGCCCGGCCGTCCTGGCCCAGCTGCTCCTGTCGCCGATGCTCGACGACCGCAACGACTCGCCCTCCGCCCGGCAGATGCGCGGCGTCGGCATCTGGGACAGGTCCTCGAACGAGACCGGGTGGAACGCGCTCCTCGGCGACGGCATTCGCGGAGGACCGGACGTGTCCCCGTACGCCGCGCCTTCCCGCGCCGCTGACCTCTCCGGCCTGCCGTCCACGTACGTGGACGTCGGGTCGGCCGAGACGTTCCGGGACGAGGACGTCGCCTACGCAAGCCGCCTGTGGCAGGCGGGCGGCAACGTCGAACTGCACGTCTGGCCCGGCGGGTTCCACGGGTTCGACGTCGTGGTCCCCCATGCCGTGATCTCGCAGGACGCCATCGCCGCCCGAGCGGCATGGCTACGCCGTCAGCTGGGGGCGTGACTGCTGACGACGGACCGGCAACCGGATGGGCGGCGTGCTTCCCCTTTCGGGGTGGGGGAAGCACGCCGTGCCCGTCAGGTCTGGGGGGTTGTCGCGAAGTGGGAGCTGAGCGAGCCGTAGGTGGCGGCGTCGCCGCCCTTGACCGGGTTCAGGCTGCCGTTGGCCACCCAGAAGTAGTAGCCGTAGAAGGTGATTCCGATGAGGACGATCGTTTCGAGCTTGTTGCCGTTGCCGACGTAGACCGTCGAGCACTGCCCGCGGGGCACGATCTTCGACGAGTACCCGCGGGACGGGAACTCCACGTACGAGTCGTAGTCGCCGTACGAGCACAGGGTGAGTTCGCCCATGCTCGCCGCGGACGCGGGAACGATCGTGCCGAGGAGCACGGTGGCCACCATCGCGGCGCACGCCACGATCCGCTTGAGGCCGTTGTCGCGGAACTTCACAGATTTCTCCCACTTGTTCGGATCGGACCGTCCGAGTCCGGAAGGTAGCCACGGCCGAGCGCCGGGGGAGTGGGATCGCCGCGGCGGTGATCGTCCGGCCACGAGCCCTGCCCGAACGATCCCGCGGGCACCGGGCGGGAACACCGGCGACCGGCAGGACGACCGGCGGTCTTCCGGTGCCACTGCCGGTCGTTGCCGCCGGTGACGCGTGGTCGGCGACTCGCCGCTCGATGATCCTTTTCCCATCCGAGGGATGGGGCTGCATGACCTCACTGGTCGACGGCGAGGCACTGCTCGTCGAGTTGTTCGAGCGGCATCAGCGACGGCCGGTCAGTTGCGCGCGCGGGTCAGATCATGCCCTCCCGCAGGGCGTGAGCGACGGCGTGCGCCCGGCTGCGCAAGCCCAGCCGGGTCGTCATCCCGTGCAGCACGTGCTTGACGCTCCGCTCGGAGTAGTTCAGCTCCTCGGCGATCTCCGCCGTGTCGAACCCCTCCGCCACCAACCGCAGCACGTCGGTCTCCCGCGAGGTCAGGCCGGTTCCGGTCAACCCGTTGGGCGCCAGCACCTCCTGGTGCAGCCGTGCCACCTGCCGCAGCAGGTCGCCCAGCAGCGCCGGCGGCACCACCGCCCCGTTCGCGGCGACGGTGCGCAGCACCTCCCCGAGCCGTTCGGCCGTGACCCCCGCGCGGCTCATCACGCCGCTCACCCGGCACGACACGGCGGTCAGCAGGTCGAGCCCGCCGAGGTCCCCGGCGACCAGGACGAGCGGGCCGGTGGTGCTGGACGCCCACCGCCGCAGCCTGGCGGGCGTGCCCACGTCCACCCGGTCGACCAGGACCACGACCACGTCGGCGTCGGCGGGCTCCGCCACCACCTCGAACCCGCTGAGGCCCTCCAGGATCTCCACCACACCCGCCGAGCTGATCTTGTTCGTCGCGTCCACGAGCACGCGAACCGGTGGTTTCACCGCTCTCCCTCCACTGGTCCCACCATCGTGGGCGAGGGCGACGCGGATCGGTGCATCGGGGTGGGTCAGGTGGCGTCCAGGGAGCCGCACCTGCCCGGTGACCGCGGACCGCTCGGCGGTGCCGCGTGACCGCCGTGGTGGACCGGGCCACCGGCACCGCGCTGCCGGTCGTCGTGTCGGTGTGCTCCCCCGACCCGCTCGCGCTGCCCGGTGTCACCAGGCTGCTGCGCGGAGTCCGCGCCGTGGCCGTCGTCCCGCCCGCGAGACTGGCCGAGGCGAAGGTGGCGCTGGTGGTGTCGGAGGAACTCGACCACGGCGTCACCGACCTGATCGCCCGCATCGCCCGCTCGTCGACGGTTCGCGTCGTGCTGGCGGTCGACCGGGTAGGTGACGACCAGATCGAGTTCCTGGCGCGGTCCAGGGTCGTGGCGCTGCTGCCTCGCCACCGCTTGGACGCCGACGAGATCGTGGACGTCGTGCTGGAGGTCGTCGACCGACCGGTGCCGTCCGCGGCCGAGCTGCCGGATCGGCTGCGGAGCACGGCGCGGACGCGGTTCGCGGGCAAGGACCAGGCGACGCTGTCCGCACGGGAGTGCGCACTGCTCAGGCTGCTCGCCGACGGCCACGACACCGAGGACATCGCCCGTGAGCTGGCCTACTCCGACCGCACGGTGAAGAAGATCATCCACCAGCTGCTCAGCAGGCGGGGTCTGCGCAACCGGGCACAGGCCGTCGCCTACGCCCTGCGCGAGGGCTACCTGTGAACCGGGATCGCGGCTCGCGAAATCGCTCAAGTCCTTGTTACCCGGCCGCCCGATAGCGCTGTTAGTCGATTTCGCGGTCGCGATTCCGGAACGCCACTGCCCGTTCCAGCGTGGTTCGTGCCTGGTGGAGGCGGATGTGTGGAAGTTGTGCGGATCCGGGAGCGCTCCCGATCGGAGTGCTACCCTCGCGTGGAATTCGCCATTGCCCCAATGCCGGGGAATGGCCGGGCCGTCGGCGTCGGAATCCGTGGGAATGTCCGGGACGTGCCGAGGTCCACCCGTCCGCCCGCGATTCACCAGGATGACGTGCGAAGGAGTCGTCGGTGTCGAGGATCGGCGTGGGCGGGTACGTCCGCTACCACCGCTTGCGCGCGAAGCTGACCCAGGAGGAACTGGCGGCCAAGGCCGGTATCAGCGTCCGGGCGTTGCGCGACATCGAGCGCGGCCGCGCGCAGAACCCGCGACCGCAGACCGTGGACATGCTCGCGGACGGCCTGGAACTCACCGACGACGACCGCAAGGCCATGCTCGTGACGGTCGACGCGGCTCCCGCCTCCCGTGCCGCCCACCCCCGCACCCGGTGCGTTCCCCCGCCCCCGCCGCCGTGGGTCGCCGGTCGTGAACGGGAATCGCGGATGCTGGCCGACCGGGCGTGGCGCGCCGAGACCGGCGCCGCGCTGGACGTGGTGGTGGTCCACGGCCCGCCGGGGGTGGGCAAGACGACACTGGTGCTGCACGCCGCCGACCGCCTCGGGGACAGCTTCCCCGACGGCGTGCTGTTCCTGGACCTGTTGGGAGCGCAGGGCAAACCGCTCGACCCGCAGCAGGCGACGACCCGTCTCCTGCTCGCGTTCGGCATGGAGCAGCGCGACATCCCCGGCGATCCCGAGCAGTGCCTCACCCTCTACCGGTCGGTGCTGGCCCACCACTCCGTCCTGCTGGTCGTGGACAACCCGTCCACCGAGGCGCACGTCCGGCCGCTGCTGGCGCCGAGCCCCGGCTCGATGGTCCTGGTCTCCAGCCGCAACGCGCTGGTCGGCCTCGACGCGACCGCCCGCGTGCAGGTCGAGCCGCTGACCGCCGACCCCTCGGTGGAGATGCTGTGCGCGATCATCGGCCGCACGCGCGCGGACGCCGAACCGGAAGCCGTCCGCCGGGTGGTCGAGCTGTGCGGGGGGATGCCGCTCGCACTGCGGATCGCGGGCAACCGCTTGGCGACGCGGCCGGCGTGGCCGATCGCCCGCATGGTGGAGCTGCTGGACGACGAGAGCCGCCGCCTGTCGGTCCTGTCCGCGGGCGACGTCCAGGTGGAGGCCGCGTTCGCGCTGTCCTACCGGGCGCTGGATCCCGTGGACGCGCAGGTCTTCCGCAGGCTCTCGGTGATTCCGGGACCCGATACGGGGACGTTCATGGCGGGCGTCGTCGTCGACCTGCCGGAAGCGGTGGCGGAGGCGGCGTCGGAGCGGCTCGTCGACGCCGGGCTGCTGATCGCCACGTCGACCCCCGGCCGCTACGGCTTCCACGACCTGCTGCGCCTGTACGCCGGTCAGCGCTTGGAGGCGGACGAGGGCGTGGAGTGCGCGGTGGCCCTGCGCCGCCGCACCCACGACTGGCTGCTGGCCACGGCGGTCCACGCGGCCATGTTCTTCGACCCGGACGTCGCTCCGTCCGACGACCGCGGTCTGCCCTTCGCCGACTGCCGCGGGGCGATGGCGTGGATGGAGGACGAGGCGTCCAACTGGCGGGGCGCGTTCCGCGACGCCTTCCGCGAGGGACGCGATCCGCAGGTCGCCGAGACGGCCGTCGCGATGCACTGGTACTCCCAGTCCCGCGGCGACGTCAGCCTGTGGTTCGAGGTCTTCACCGCGGGAGCCGTCGCCGCCGAGCGCCTCGGGTGGGCGCGGCACGTCGCGGTCCTGCAGAACCTGCTCAGCTGGGCCAACCTGGACCTGCTCTTCCGCCCGCACGACGGTGTGCGCGCCAACCGGGCCGCCATGGCCGCCGCCGTCACCGCGGGCGACGACGTCCAGGTCGGCTACTCCCACCTGATGCGCGGCCACTCGGAGTGGCGGCTCGGCACGCCCCACAACGGGCTGGAGCACATCGACGCGGGCGAGGCGTCGTTCGGCCGTGCCGGCTACCAGACCGGTGAGCTGCAGGCGATCTCGCTCGGGGCCATGATCCTGACCGCCGCGAGCAGGTTCGACGAGGCCGTCGAGAAGCACCGCCGCGCGGTCGCCCGACTGCGGGCGCGCCGTCACGTGAACGTCCCGATCGGCGAGGAGATGCTCGGGTCCTTCCTGGTCCGGCTGGCGTCACCGCTGATCCTCAGCGGTCGGTACGACGAGGCGGCCGAGGTACTCGACGAGGCGGAACGCCTGTTCACCAGGCAGGGCTCGTTGCCGGGGCTGACCGACGCCCGGCGCGTGCGCGCCCGCCTGCTGCGCCGGACCGAACGCCTGGACCAGGCGCTCGAGCAGTTGCTGCTGGCGCTGCGGACCGCCGACCGGCGGCACGCCGTCCGGGACGTGTTCACCGCTCTCGCGCAGACCTACGAGGCGCTGGGCGATCCCGCCGCCGCGACGGCGTACCGGGTGCGGGCGGTCGCGCTCTACGGCGAGTACGACCTGCGGGAGGTGCAGGAGGACCGCAACGGCCTGCTGGCGCTGGTGAGGCCCGTGGTGGTCGCGTGACCGGCTTGGGCGTGCTGCTCGCCGCGCACCGCAGGCACGCCGGGCTGACGCAGGAGGAGCTGAGCGAACGGTCCCGCTTGAGCGTGCGGGCCATCAGCGACCTCGAGGGCGGCCGGGTCCGGGCACCACGCCCCAGGACGGTGGGAGCGCTGGCCGAAGCGCTGACCCTGGCGCCCGCCGACCGCGGCGCGTTGGAACGGGCAGTGCGGGCCAACCGTGCTGCCGCCGTGGAGCCACCGCGGTGGCCGGACGAGCCGCTGCCGCTTCCTCCCGCCGGGTTCACCGGACGAGTCGCCCTGCTCGACGCGCTGCGCGACCGGCGTGACGGGGTGGTGGTGCTGCACGGCGCGGTCGGGGTCGGCAAGACGAGCGTGGCGCTGGTCCACGCCCACCGCGTCGCGGATCGTCTTCCTGGCGGTGTCGCGCACGTGGCGGTGGGGGACCGCCACCACTCCGCGGCCGTGCCGCGGTCGGCGTCGTCCGGCCGTGGCGGGCTGCTGCTCCTGGACGACGTCGTGTCCGAGGACCACGTGCGGCCCCTGCTCGACTCCGCGGGGGACCGCGTGGTGCTGATCACCAGCCGCGGTGACCTGCCCGGCCTGCGGCACGCCACCCGCTTCGCGGTCGACGCCCTGCGCGAGTGCGAGGCCATGGCCGTGCTGCGCGACGTGGTCGGGTCCGAGCGCGTGGACGCGGACCTCCACGGCGCGCACGACCTCGTCCGCCTGTGCGGTGGTCTGCCGCTGGCCCTGCGCGCCGCCGCCAACCGCCTGGCGAGCAGGCCCCGTTGGCCCGTCCGCCACCTGGTCGACCGGCTTCGCGACCGCACCAGGCGGTGGGAGGTGCTCGACGCGGCGGACGACCGGCTGTCGACCGCGGTGGAATCGGCCTACCGCAGGCTCGACGACGACTCCGTTCGCGCACTGCTCGCTCTCGGGCGCGGCGCGCACCCGGCGCGGGCCACCGACCTGCCGGTCGCCCTGTGGCGCGCTGGTCTCGCCGAACCCGCGCCGGGAGGCGGCTACGCGGTGCCGGAGCTGGTGCTGGCGTTCGCGGAGATGTGCGTTCGACGAGGTGACGGCTCGCGCTGACCGGCGACGGACGCCTGCCGTGGATCTTCACCACCGGACTAGGGTGATCGGCTTGGACACAGCGCCGCGGACGACGTTCGCCGACCACCTGAGGTACTACCGGCTCCGCGCCGGGGTGACCCAGGTCGAGTTGGCCTCCCGCTCGGGTGTCAGCGAGCGGGCCATCCGGGACATGGAGCGGGGCCGGGTGCCGGTCCCGCAGAAGCGCAGTGCCGACGCGCTGGCTCGTTCCCTGCGGCTCGACCCGGTGGAGACCAGGTCCCTGCACGCCGCCGCCGGGCACGGCGGTCCCGCGGAGGCTTCCGCGTCCCGCTCACGCGTCCTGCCGTCGCCCATCGCCGACCTCGTCGGCCGCGCGGCGGACAGCGCGTGGGTGCGTGCCCAGGTCACGTCGTCGCTGGCGGCTCCGACGATGCGGGTGGCCCTGCTGCACGGGCTCCCCGGCGTGGGGAAGACGACTCTCGCGCTGCACGCGGCCCACGCCGTGGAAGCGGAGTTCCCCGACGGCGCGGTGTTCGTCGACGCGCAGGGCATGGACGCCGAGCCGTTGCCCCCCACCGAGGCGATTCGCCTGGTCCTGACCGCGTTGGGAGTGGTCGCCGCCGACGTGCCGGGGGACCCCGGCGGCAGGCTCGACCTCTACCGGCGCCTCATGCGGACGCGCGGCGTCCTGCTCGTCGTCGACAACGTCGTGGACGAGGCCCAGGTGCGTCCGCTGCTCGCCGCGGGCGCGGGATCGCTGATGCTGGTCACCAGCCGCAGCACCCTCGCGGGCCTGGCACTGGACGCGCGCCGCGAGGTGGACGTGCTCAGCCCGGCCGAGTCCGTCGAACTGCTCGCCGTGATCACCGGCGGGCGCACCGCGATCGAGCCCGAGGCGACCGCCGAGGTGGCCCGCCTGTGCGACGGCGTGCCACTGGCACTGCGGATCGCGGGCAGCCGGGTCTTCGGCACCGGCCAACCGGTCGCCCGGCTCGCGGGGCAACTGGAGGACGATCGGCACCGCCTGACCCGGCTCCAAGCCGGGGACCAGCAGGTGCGGGCCGCTTTCGACCTGTCGTACCGGCTGCTGGGCCCGGACGCGGCGGCGGCGTTCCGACGGCTGTCACTGGTGCCCGGTCCCGCGTTCGGCACCGACCTCGCCGCCGTGGTCGCGGACCTGCCGTTCGACCGGGCGTACCCGGCGATCGCGGAGCTGGCCGACGCGAGTCTGCTGCGCGCCACCGACGATCCGGACCGCTACGCCTTCCACGACCTGATGAGGCTGTTCGCCCGCGAGCGGCTGCACGAGGTGGACGGGTCGGACCGCGCCGCCGAGTCGGCCCGCGTGATGTCGGACTGGTTGCTGCGCCGGGCGATCGCGGCGGCGACCCTCCACGCGCCCGACGTGGTGGCCTCCCCGGACGTGGAGGCGCTGTTCGCCGACGTTGGCGCGGCCGAGGAGTGGTTGCGGGTGGAACTGCCCCAGTGGCGAGGGGCCTTCCTGCTGGCGGTGGCCGCGGGCCGTCACCGCGAGGTGCTCGACCTCGCCCACGCCATGCACTGGTACTCCGACCAGCACGGAACCGGTGAGCTGTGGCTGGAGGTCTTCGGCGCGGGCGCCGACGCCGCCCGCGCGCTGGACAGTCCCGCGGACGAGGCGGTCCAGGAGAACTTCCTGACGTGGACCACCGTGCACCTGCTCGGCCGTCCCGAGGACGCGCTGGTCAACCACCGGCGGGCGCTGGAGATCGCCGAGCGGGTCGGCGACCCGGTCCAGCAGGGGTGGGCCTGCGCGTACCGGTCGTCCATCGAGGCGCGCGTCGTGGGCGCCGGGGAAGCCGTGCCCTGGGCGCGGCGCGCGGTGGACCTGTTCGCGAAGGCGGGTCACGAGACGGGGCACAGCGTCGCGCTGTCGAACCTCGGGCAGCGGCTGATGGCGGCGGGCAGGCATCCCGAGGCCGCGGAGGTCTACTGGGAAGCCATTCGGCTCCAACGCCTCAAGACCTCCGACAACGTCGGCGACCGGCGCATCCTCGCGTGGCACCTGATCCGTGTGGCCCGCTTCCAACTCGAGACCGGCGACCTCGACGAGACCCACGCCGTCCTCGACGAAGCCGAACTGCTGCTGGGGCCGGACGCGGTCGGCGGCCTCAAGGAGGCGCGGTTCTGCCGGGGGATGCTGCTGAAGGCGACCGGTGACACCGAGGACGCGCGCGAGGTCCTGGGCGACCTGGTCGACCGCGACCCCATCCCCACCGACGGGATGAGGGCGTTGATCGCGCTGGTGGAGCTGTGCGAGCAGGCGCGACTGTCGGACCTGGCACGGGAGTACCGCGTGCGCGCGGTCGCCCTCTACACGTCACCCGGTGTGCGGCTGCCCCTCGAACAGCGCCCCGCGCTAGCGGCGTTCCTCGGCATCCCGGTCGACGAACCGCGTGAGCCGCGGGAGTGGTCGAACGGTCGGTGATCCCTGCCCCGGCGGGCACACCTCCCGGGTGGGGCGGCACGGCCCGCCGGTGGTGCCCCACAATCGACCACCACCCGGATCCGGTCCCCTGCCAGGAGTTCCACGATGCCGTCCCCTTTGGACAGCCGCCCGCCGTCACTGGCCCACCTGCTGCACGACCGTGCCGCCGCGACCCCCGACGCGCCCGCCTACCGGTTCCCGACACCCGACGGAGGGTGGGAGGAGCTGACCTGGTCCCACGTGCTGCGCCGGGTGTCCGCGCTCGCGGCGGGCCTGCTGTCGCTGGGCGTCCGGTCGGAGGACCGGGTCGCGATCGCGTCGGCCACGCGGGTGGAGTGGATCCTCGCGGACCTGGCCACGACGTGCGCCGGGGCGGCCACCACCGCCGTCTACCCGTCCACGAACGCCGATGAGACCGCGTTCATCCTGGGGGACTCGGGCAGCCGAGTGCTGTTCGCCGAGAACGAGGCGCAGCTCGCGAAGGTCCTCGCCGAACGGGAGCGGCTGCCCGACCTCGGCCACGTCGTCCTGTTCGAGGGCGACCCGGTCGCGGCGACCGGGCTCGACGTGCTGTCGTTGGCGGACCTGGAGAAGCGCGGCATCGCCCACCTCGCCGCCGACCCGCACGCGGTGGCCAAGACCGTGGACGCGCTCGAACCCGGCCACCTGGCGACGCTCGTCTACACCTCCGGCACCACCGGTCGCCCCAAGGGCGTGCGACTGGCGCACGACTGCTGGTCCTACGCCGCCCTGGCGCAGGAGGAGATGGGGCTGTTCCGCGCCGAGGACGTGCACCTCCTCTGGTTGCCGCTGTCCCACGTGTTCGGCAAGACCCTGATCTCCGGCCAGATCGCCACCGGTCACGTGATGGCCGTCGACGGCAGGGTGGACCGCGTCGTGGCGAACCTGACCGACGTGCGGCCCACGATCACCGCCGCGGTGCCGCGAATCCTGGAGAAGGTGCACAACGGGATCGTCGCGCGCTCGCAAGCCGGGGGAGGGTTGCGGCACAAGGTTTTCCAGTGGGCGGCGAGGGTCGCCCGAGCGCACTCGCGGGCCGCTGGAACGGCCTCACCGGTGCTGCGCCTCCAGCACGCCGTGGCCGACCGGCTCGTCTACGGGAAGGTCCGCGCGGCGTTCGGCGGACGGCTGCGGGGCGCGCTGTCCGGCGGAGTCCGGCTCGACCCCGACATCGGTCACTTCTTCGTCGGCGCGGGTGTGCCCGTCCTGGAGGCCTACGGCCTCACCGAGACCTCGGCGGGAGTGGCCATCAACCGCCACGGGAGCGCTCGGGTCGGCTCCGCGGGGCCGCCGTTCCCCGGCACCGAGGTCCGGATCGCCGAGGACGGGGAGATCCTCGTGCGGGGGCCGGGGGTGATGAGCGGCTACCACGACCTGCCCGAGTCGACGGCCGACGTGCTCGACGCGGACGGTTGGCTGCACACCGGTGACATCGGCGACCTGGATGACGGCCACGTCCGCGTCACCGACCGCAAGAAGGACCTGTTCAAGACCTCCGGCGGCAAGTACGTGGCGCCCAGCGCGATCGAGAGCGCGTTCAAGGCTCTGTGCCCCTTCGTCGGCAACGTCGTCGTGGTCGGCGACGGCCGCGCCCACTGCACCGCGCTGATCGCGCTGGACGCGACGGCGATCATGCCGTGGGCGGCGGGCAAGGGCGTTGTGGGCGACTACGCCGCGGTCGTGGCCGATCCTCGCACCGAGGCGCTGGTCCGGGGCTACGTCGACACCCTCAACACCCGCCTCCAGCGCTGGCAGACCGTCCGGGGCTTCGCGCTGCTGCCGTGCGACCTCAGCGTCGAGCACGGCGACCTGACGCCCAGCCTCAAGGTGAAGCGCCGGGAGGTCGCGGCGCTGCTCGACGCGTTGTACGCCAACGCCGAGCGCCCCTGAAACGGGATCGCCGTCGACGGTGCGCACTACGGGAACTCCAAGGTGAACGTCGTGCCGTGCCCGACCTCGCTCGCGACGGTGATCGTGCCGCCGTGAGCCTGCACGAGAGCGTGCACGATCGCCAGCCCCAAGCCGCTGCCTCCGGTGTCGCGGGTGCGGGACGGGTCCGCGCGCCAGAACCGGTCGAACACGTGCGGCAGGTCCTCGGCGGAGATGCCGATCCCGGTGTCGCCCACCGTGATCCGCTTGCCCGCCGCGACCAGCCGCACGGTGCCGTCGGCGGGGGTGTGGCGCAGCGCGTTCGTCACGAGGTTCGTGACGATCTGCCGCAGGCGCACGGGATCCGCCACCACCACCCCGGTGCCGTCGGCGACCACGCGGGGATGCGCGACGACGACCTGGTCGAACAGCTCGCGCAGGTCCACGGGTTCGGGGTGCAGCCGCAGTTCGCCCGCCTCGGCCGCGGCCAGGTCCTGCAGGTCGTCGACGAGGTGTTGCAGCACCAGGGTTTCGTCCAGCAGCGCCGAGGACGTGGCGCGGTCCAACTCCACCACGCCGTCGCTGGCGCCCTCCAGCCAGCTCCGGAGGGTGCTGAGCGGGTTGCGCAGCTCGTGCGAGACGTCGTTGGTCATGGCCTTGCGCTGGGCGTCGACGCGGGCCCGGTGCACGACCATGTCGTTGAACGCGCGGGAGAGTTGCCCGATCTCGCCGCGGGACCGCACGTCGACCCTTGCGTCCTCGCCGCGCCGCAAGCGTTCCGCGGCCCTGGTCAACGTCCGGAGCGGACGGGTCATCCGCAGCGCCACCACCACGCTCACGCCCACGGTGACGGCCAGCACCAGACCGGCGGCCAGCACGACCCGGTCGCCGTCGAACGACACCGTGGTCGCTCGGGTGGTCTCGCCGGCCGAGTCCGTCACGAACAGCAGCGCGGGTGGTGCCACGTAGGGTTGCAGCTGGGTGCGACGCGCGCTCGCCAGGCAGTCCGGCGAGTCCGACACCGGCCGCCACTCCTGGTCCATCCGCAGCGTGCCGGGTGGCAGTCCACGCCGGGTCAGGCACTCGTCGACCAGCACGTCCAACCGCTCCAACGCCGCAGACTCGGTCGGCGTGAGCGTGCCGAGCCGCAGTTCGGCCTGCTTGCAGTCCTCGTCCGCCTCCTCCCGGTCGACCAGCCGGGGCATGGCGCGGTCGAACACCACGACCGGGCGACCACCGGCGGTCCTGCCGGTGAGCTGGGCGTCCTGGTCCCGGCACTGCTGCGTGTACAGCTCGGCCGCGGCGTCGAGCTCGCGGCGTTGCTCCTCGTCGAGCTGGAACGGTCCGGCGACGCGCGCGTCGATCCTGTCGGCGGGGGCGTGAGCGGTCTGGGTCAGGTCGAGTTCGAGCGGGTCGATCACCGCCGACGGCGACTCGGGGAGTTCGCCCACGTCGATGCCGCCGCCGCTGTCGGAGATCAGGGTCCGGTCGACGGTGGTGAGGATCAGCCGTCGACCTTCCGGCTGGGGGCTGACCCCGTTCCACTCCGTGTGGTTCACGGCGTAGCTGATCAACGACTGGTAGGTGGCCGCGTCGGCGGCGAGTGACGCGCCAAGCTCCTGCCGGATCGACGTCGAGGTGCTCTGCGCCGCCAGCCACGCGGTCGCGGCGATCGAGCAGATCGCGACGAGGATCGAGACGGCGATCAGCCGCGTGACGACGCTGTGCAGGAGCCTACGCACCGGACCCGTCCACGATCTTGTAGCCGACGCCGTGCACGGTCAGCAGGTAGGCGGGTTTGCGCGGCTGGACCTCGATCTTCTTGCGCAGGTTCATCACGTGCGCGTCGACCGTGCGCGCGGTGATGAACGCGTCCAGGCCGTGCAGCGCGCCGAGGAGCTGCGACCGGCTGAACACCCGGCCGGGGCTCGCGGCCATGGTGTGCAGGAGCCGGAGTTCCGACGCGGTGCACTCCACGCCCGCACCCCTGACCCTGACCTCGTGCCGATCGGCGTCGACGTGGAGATCGCCGATCGTGATCGAGGTCGACCCCGCCGACGAGCGCTGGACGCGCCGCAGCAACGTCCGGACGCGGGCCATCAGCTCACGGGGGCTGTACGGCTTGACCACGTAGTCGTCGGCGCCCGCGTCGAGACCGTGCAGCAGGTCGTCCTCGGTGGACCGCGCGGTCAGCATCAGCACCGGGATCGCGGTCTCGTCGCGCAGCACCCGCACGACGTCCAGGCCGTTCACCTTCGGCATCATCACGTCGAGGAGCAGCAGGTCCGGCGGATCGCGGCGGACCTCGTCGAGCGCGGTCCGCCCGTCGTGCACCAACCGCACCTCGTAGCCCTCCGCGCGGAGGTACTTGCCGAGGAGGTCGGCCTGCATCACGTTGTCCTCGGCCACCAGCACGCACAACCCCATGCGCGGGAACCTTGCCAGACAGGCGTCACCCCGACGATCGCGGCACTAGGCGTCGCCGCTGGTCCTCCACGTGGTCAGCACACCGTCGACCAGCGCGGCGAGTTCGCCCTTCCGCTGCTTCGTGGGCACGAATCCGGGGATGTCGCCGGTGCGGTGGCCGGTGGCGGGATCCCAGATCTCCATCCCGTCGGTGGACACGGAGTAGAGCCTTGCCCCGTCGGCGAAGAAGGTGCCGCGCGGGCCGGCGAACTCCAGGACCTCGCGGTCGTTCGCCACGTCGAAGATCCGGACGCCGTCGAGCATCAACTCCTCGTCGGGACCGATGCCGCCGACCGCGAGGAGGTCCTCGCCCAGCCAGCACAGACCGACGTTCCAGTAGTAGTCGCGCGAGCACACGTACGTCGCCTTCGGCTCGTCGTCGAGGTCCCACACGACGATCGCGCCGATCGGGTGCCACGACCAGGAGTCGTCGGCGATCCGACGTCCGGTGGGCGACACCACGAGCTTGCCGTGGAACTGGTGGACGCCCGGCTGCGCCCTCGGACGGGTCTCGCCGGTGGCCGGGTCGGACCACGTGACCTGGTTCCACCCGCTGCCGTGGCAGACCAGCCCGTCGGCGAACGCGATCGGGAACGGCGTGGTGTCGGTGTGGTAGTCGCCGCGGTTCAGGTCGAGCGTGGCCTTGCCGGTGGTCAGGTCCACCACGACACCGGTCGAGCCGTGGTCGTGGACGACGGCGGCGAACCGCCCGTCGGGCGAGGTGTGCAGTGCCGGCGCCAGCGTGCCGTACGTGGTGTTGCGGACCTCCTCGGCGGTCAGGGGCACGTCGACCACCGGGCCGGTGCTGCCTTCGGCGGGATTGAAGGCCACCAGGCGGTAGGGCGCGTCGAGCAGCAGCAGCCACCGCCCTCCGGGGAGCGGGGCGAAGTCGACCGGCGCCAGACCGTCGGGCAGCGGGGTGCGGTGCAGGGTGTCGTCGATCGCTTCCGGACGTCGTTCGATGCCCGGTTCACCCCGCCACCCCCGGTGGTACTCCAAGGAGTAGAGGGACGTCGCGCACTCCTCGCACATGGTCCGGAGCGCCGAGGGCGGCACGCACGCCTCGCAGCACGCGTCGTACTCGACACCCCGCCCGGTCAGCACGGCGAAGAACTCGAGGTCGAAGTCATCGGCGACGTGCGGGCAAAACCGAGTGGCACACCGTGGGCCGTCATGGCCGCAGTCGTTCATCACCGCGCACACGCTAGCCACGCCGACCACCCACGGGGAGTGCCCACACGCGCACCACCGCCGTACGTTTGGACACCCCGTGATCGGACCGTGCCACCGGTGGCCGATCACCTCGTATCCCGTGCGTCGTCGTCGAACGACTGTCTCAGGAGAGGATCTGGATCTCGACTCGGTCGCGCAGGTAGTCGTCGGACGAGGTGCGGGCGATTCGTACGGCCTGGGTCACCAGGTGGTGCAGGTCATCGGGATACAGCTCGGGATTCAGCGGTAGGCCCGGCAGGATGCATTGACGCACGTGGAGGTCGTCGACGGTGACGAAACGACGGAGCGCGGTGTGGTGGTACTGCTGTCGCAGATCGTCGAGCTCGGTGACGTTCTCCGGTTCCGGGTTGCGCAAGTGGCGCCACTCGTAGCTCAGGCGAGCCTGTGTCCAGTACCAGGCACGAGCCGCGCCCGCGATGTCGGCTGGAACGTCGGTGTCCAGGAGGGCGATGAGAGCGCGTCGGACGCGGCGACGGCCGAAGGCGATGATCGTGGGTTGGACGAGTTGCCTGCTGAAGCTCGGGTCCGGCTCGTGCACCATCGCTCGGACGAACGGCTCGAACCACGCCTCGGGCACGGGACCGGTATCCGCGTGGTCGACAAGCGCTCTGCCGACCTCTCTGCGGGTGTGATGGCGCCACGCCGAGCGGACGTCCTTGTCGTCGGTCATCGGACTCGTGGTGCCGACCAGGTCGAGCAGGTCTCGGAGCAGAGCCTCGTAGGCGGCTGAACGGTCGACCGCGGGCACGGGCAACGGTTGGAAGAGCTGTGGGGTGTCGTCCTTCGATGTCACGAGCGGCACGTTATTCGGTCAGGGGGACGGGCTCGTCGAGGAGGACGTGCCGGCCGAAGAGGACCACCGTGCGCACCCGGCCGGCGGAGTTATCGTTGAGCGGTGATCGGCAACCTTGAGACGTTCCAGGACGAGTTGGCCGCCAGCGGGTTTCCGCCGTTGGTCAACAAGCTGGCCGGGGCGGGTTTTCGGGGGCGGATCGCCACCCGTGAGCTTGGGCCGTTGCGGCTGGTCTCGCTTGTCACGCCGGAGAGTTCCTGCGTCGGGCGGGAGGGGGCTGCCTCCGACGGTGAGAACCTGGCGATCAAGGTGATGAGCCGTGGTCGGACGCGGATCGAGCAAGGGCGTGGTGATGCCGAACTCGGGCCTTCCGACCTGGTGCTGCTCGATCCCACGCGGACGGTTCGGTTCGAGAGCACCGCGGCGGCGCACGTCACCATTCTGGTTCCGCGTCGGGAGCTGCGGATCCGGCCCGCGCAGATCGATCGGCTCGTCGGTGTGCGCATCGACGGCAGTCACGGGGCGGGCGCTCTTGTCTCCGTGCTGGCTCGGGAGTCGGCGTGGGCGGCGTCCGAGTTCCGCGAGGTGGAGGCGTTGAGGTCGGCGGCGGCCGTGGTCGAGTTGATCGCGGTCGCGTTGGAGGCCCGGCTGGGCGACGGGCGACCGGTGCCGGACGAACGGTTGCGGGACCGGATCGTGGGCTACATCGAGGGCCGGCTGGCGGATCCCGAGCTGTCCCCGCCCGGCATCGCCGCCGCTCACCACATTTCCGTGCGCAGGCTGCACAAGCTGTTCGAGGACCAGCCGCTCACCGTCGCGGCCCTGATCCGCCGTCGTCGCCTTGAGCGCTGCCGGGCCGAGTTGACCGGAAGCGGACGGACGGTCACCGCCGTGGCCGCCCGGTGGGGGTTCTCCGATCCCGCCCACTTCAGCAAGCTGTTCAAGACGACGTACGGCTACAACGCCCGTGCGCTGACGACCAACAACCGTGCGCGGACGACCAAGACGCGCACGGACAGCCCGGAACAGGATGGTGATCACCAAGATCGGCGATAGAGGGAGAAGTCGTGGCGAAGGTGAACATCGTGCGTCCCGGTGAGGGCGAGATCCTCGGCAGCGGGGCGCAGCGGATCCGGATCCTGGAGAACGGCGAGCACACCGACCACCGGCTGGGGTTCGCCGAGGTCACCATCCCACCGGGCACCCCGAGCCCGTTGCAGCACCGTCACGCCCAGCACGACGAGGGCTTCTACGTGCTGGCGGGAACGTTCCGGTTCACCGTCGGCGAGGACCACTACGACGCCGGGCCGGGCACCTGGGTCATCGTGCCGACCGGGGCGCCGCACACGTTCGCCAACGTCGGCGACGTGAACGCGGTCATGCTGAACACGTTCACGCCGGACCTGTACGTGCAGTACTTCCGCGACTTCAAGGCCATGATCGATTCCGGGCAGCCGGTCAACGCCGAGACCATGCAACCGCTGTGGAAGAACTACGCCACCGAGATCTCGGATGAGTACGCCTCGTGAAGCGCCTCCAGTACGACCGCTACGGCGGCCCGGAGGTGATGCGGCTGGCGGAGTTCGAGCCACCACGACCGGGCCCGGACGAGGTTCTCGTCCGGGTCCGGGCGGCGGCTTCCAACGCGCTGGACTGGAAGATGCGCAACGGCGAGATGAAGCTGATGACCGGTCGCTCCTTCCCGCGGGCGATGGGGCACGACTTCGCCGGAGTCGTCGAGGCGGTCGGCGCGGGCGTCACGCGCCTGAAAGCGGGCGACGCGGTGCTCGGCGTGGCTCGGTTCCGGCAGGCGGGGGCGTTCGCCGAGATGGTGACGGCCCAGGAGAAGGCGGTCGTGCTCAAACCGGTGGACCTCTCGTACGAACGGGCCGCCGCGCTGCCGACCGCGGGCGTGACCGCCTACCAGGCCACGGCGGACGTCCGGCCAGGGCAGGCGGTCTTCGTCAACGGGTGCCTGGGCGGGGTGGGCCGGGCCGCCGTCCGGTTCGCCCTGGCACGGGGAGCCTCGGTCGCCGGCAGCTGCCGTGACACCGCGGCTGACGAGGCCCGCGAGCTCGGCGTCGAGCCGGTCGTGGGTTTCGGCTTCGACCCGGCCGCCCTCGCGGGACGGTTCGACCTCGTCTTCGACACGCCCGGCCTGCTTCCCTTCGCCGCGGCCCGAACGCTGGTGAAGCCCGGCGGAACCATCGTCGACATCGTCCCGACCCCGGCCAAGATGGTCAGGAGCGCCCTGCCAGGACCGTTCCGGACGATGATGGGCAGGCCGGTGACCGCCGACCTGGACGAGGTGGCCCGGACCCTGCGCCTGCCCATCGCCCGTACGGTCCCGTTGGCCGAGGCGATCCGGGCCCTGACGGAGCTGGAGCGCGAGCAGCGCCCGAAGGGCGGCAAACTGGTCATCACCGTGGCCGGAAGCTGAGCCGGGTCGGACTGGCCGCTGCGCGCACGCCGAACGTTCGCCGGTGGGTCAGGTGATCAGGCCGTCGATCCGGCCCTGGTGGTCGTCGAGCACCTTGCCCGGCTCGGTGCCGAGCACGTCCTGGAGCAGGGTCGCGTACACGTCCCGGAAGTCCGTGGTCTGCTTGAGGTCCCCGTCGTCGAGGTCGGTCAGGCTCGGCTGCTCCCCGAAGAACCCGCCCTTGACCGGCGCGCCCAGCAGGAACACCGGTCCGGCGGTCCCGTGGTCGGTGCCGTCGCTCGCGTTGGCCCGGACCCGGCGGCCGAACTCGGAGTACACCAGCACCACGGCCTTGCGGCCGCGGTCGGTGCCCTTGAGCCGCTTCACGAACGCGGTGAGCGCGGTGTCCAGTTCGGTGAGCAGTTGCTGCTGGGTGTCGCGCTCGTTGGCGTGGGTGTCGAAACCGCCCAGCGAGACCGAGTACGCCCGCGTGGGGACCTCGGCCTCGATCAGGGCCGCCACGGCGTCGAGCTGCTTGCCGAGCTGTCCGGCGCCGCCCGCGGACGCGCCCTTGTCGCGCTTCTCGTCCGGGTCGTCCTCGTCGGTGTCGTGGACCGCGCCGCCGAGGATCTTCACCGCGCTGTGCAGGTCGGTGATGGACTTGGCGGCGTGCGCCTGCCACAGCTCCTCGCCGGGGGACGGCGTGCCGAGCGCGCGGAAGGCGTCGCCCAGCTTGCCGGTCGGCAGGTTCAGCCCCGCCAGCGGCAACGAGGCCGCCGCCGTGCGCGCGCCCGCGAGCATGGGCGGCAGCACCGGCTCCACGGACAGCGCGTGCAGCGGGTCTGCCCCGGTGGCGTCCAGCCACCGCCCCAGCCACCCCGTCGGCACGGAGGTGCGCGGTGACGCGGTCTGCCAGATCGCCATCGAGCGGAAGTGGCTGTGGTCCGGTGTCGGGTAGCCGACCCCGCGCACGACGGCGAGGCCCTTCTCGTCCCACAGCCCCTTGAGGCCCTTCAGGCCGGGGCTGAGGCCCAGGCCCTCGCCCAGGTCGAGGACCTCCTCCGGCTGGTAGGCCAGGTCCGGTCGGGCGGCCTGGTAGGCCTTGTCGGCGGCCGGGACGACGGTGTTGAGGCCGTCGTTGCCCCCGTAGAGCGTCACCACGACCAGGACGCCCGCGCCGGAGGCGAGCGGGGAGTCGGCGGCGGCCGACATCAGGTCGTTCCAGTCGACTCGGGTGGCGCCGTAGGCGAGCGCGCCGGCCGCGGTCACCCCGGACAGGGTCAGGAAGCGGCGTCGGGTCAGCTTGTCCATCACCGGCTCACCACGTATTCGGGTGCGCACGCGGCCACGGCGATCACGTCCTCGGGTTTGTCGACCTTCGCCAGCGCTTCACGGGTCCGGTCGGACCACGCGTCCACGGACAGCAGCGCGCGCACGGCCTCGGCGTCGGCGGGCTTGCTGCCGCTTCGGGCGGCGAGCAGTCGCGCGACCCCGAGCCGCGCGACGCCCGCCGCCGTCGTGAGCCACGCCCCGCCCGCCGCCCAGCCCCCGACGCTGGGCGGGCGGAACGGGACCTGGCCCATGCCGCGCAGCCCGGTGGCGAGCTGCTTGGCGGCCTTGTCGTCGAGGGACTCCCACCGCACGTCCAGCGCGCGCAGGAGCCCCACCGCCCACTCGACGGGCTGCTTGACGAGTGTGGTGTCGGCCGAGCGGAACACCGGTTCGGCGGCGATGGCGCGCAGCACGGCGGTCACGTCGCGCCCGGCCCCGTAGGCCGTGACGAGGCGTGCCAGCACGTCGGGTTGTGGCGGGGTGTCGGACACGAGCCGGGACCACAGCCGCCCCACCACGAACGCCGCCGACTCCGGTTTCGCGAGCACCGTGTCCACAAAGGACTCCGCGGTGAACGACGTCGTCACGCCGAGCACGGTCTGCGGCTTGGCGTCGTGCCGCCTGGTGTCGAGCTTGGCGGTGTCCGAATCGCGTTTCACGGTCCACCCGGTCAACGCGCGCGCGGCCTCCCGCACGTCGGTCTCGGAGTAGTGGCCGATGCCGAGGGTGAACAGCTCCAGGAACTCGCGCGCCAGGTTCTCGTTCGGCGCGCCCGCCCGGTTGTCGTTGCCGTCCAGCCACAGGATCATCGCCGGGTCCACCACGAGCGCCTTGGCCAGCTCGCCGAACCCGCCCGCGCCCAGCCGCCGGAACGTCTCGTTCTGCGCGAGCATGTGGAACGGGCTGCGCACCTTCTGCTCGCTGGTCGCGAAGTGCCCGTGCCAGAACCAGGTCAGCCGCTCGGTGGCGGTGTCGGTGGAGACCATCCGCCCGAGCCACCACGACTGGAGCACCTTCTCCTCGGCCGCACGTCGCGCGTTGGCCTCCTGCTTCGCCTTCTTGTCCTTGCCCGGCGCCGCCTGCGGCGTCAACTGCGGTACGGGCGTGGTGGCGGGCACGGCGGTGAGCAGGCGGTCCAGCGCGGCGTCGAACCCCCGGTCCAGGTCCCCCTGCCGGGGCCCGAAGCCGAACCGGTCGTGCAACCGGCGCACCGCGGCGCGTTCGTCGAGATCGGCCATGGGGGGATCGTGTGGCGCGGCGCCACCCCGCCGCCACTCGGGCGGGGGTTCCTTCAGCAGACGCTCAGCGGGTACGCCACCGTTTCGGAACGGCGAGTTCCAGCCTCTCGGTCCTGTGGCCTGGTTCAGTCATTCGCCCCTTTCCCTTGTGCTGTTCGGCATATCGACTTCGCTACTTGGAATTCCCTCCGGCAAGGCGTGTTGGAATGTGTTGGATTCGCCCTCTCGATGAGTGGTGTCGCGCGCCTCTCTGCGCAATTCCGGCAATTCGCCAGGCGGAATAGGGGAGAGGTGAATCAGTTTGTCGGATTTTGGGGCAAGTAGTTGCCATCTGGGGTTCTTCGGCCCTAGGGTCGCGGGTGGAAGCGCTCTCATGCCCTGTTCGCCGCCCGCCGCGGTAATTCCGCGGTCCCGCCGCCGTGCCCATCGACCAGTGCGTGCCTCTCCATCAACGTCGAAGGAGAACGTTCCATGCTCTACACCGGTCGAGAACGCAGGTCGCGCGGGTTCTTCGCGCTGGCCGCGTTCTCCTTGATCGTCTCGGTGGTGTCCGGCGTCCGGACCGCGCCCGTCGCCGACGCCGTCACCACGACGGTCGCCGTCAACGGCGCCGCGTCCGGCCGCACGTTCGACGGGGTCGGCGCCATCAGCGGCGGTGGCGGCAACACCCGGCTGCTGATCGACTACCCGCCCGCGCAGCGCGCGCAGATCCTCGACTACCTGTTCAAGCCGAACTACGGCGCCGCGGTCCAGCTGCTGAAACTGGAGATCGGTGGCGACGCCAACTCCACCGACGGCGCGGAACCCAGCCACCAGCACGTCCGCGGCGAGGTCAACTGCGCTGTCGGCTACGAGTTCTGGCTGGGCGAGGAGGCCGTCGCGCGCAACCCGAACATCAAGCTCGTCGCCCTGCCGTGGGCCGCGCCGGGCTGGATCGGCAACGGCAGCTTCTGGTCCCAGGACATGATCGACTACGACATCTCCTGGCTCGACTGCGCCAAGGGCCACGGTTTGACGATCAGCTACCTCGGCGGCTGGAACGAACGCGGCTACGACAAGACCTGGTACAAGAACCTGCGGTCGGCGTTGAACGCCCGCGGGTACTCGTCGGTGAAGATCGTCGGCGCGGACAGCGGGTGGGAGATCGCCGACGACATGCTCTCCGACGGCGCGCTCGGCAACGCGGTCGACGTGGTCGGCACGCACTACCCGTGCGGCTACCTGTCCGACGCCACCTCGTGCGCGTCGTCGACGAACGCCGTCGCGACCGGGAAACCGTTGTGGGCCAGCGAGTTCGGCTCGCAGGACTACAACTCGGGGTCGGTTCCCTACATCCGCAGCATCACCCGCGGCTACCTCGACGGGCAGATGACCGGGTTCCTGAACTGGCCGCTCGTCGCGGCGCTGTACCCCAACCTGCCCTACGCCACGGTCGCGCTGGCCGTCGCCGGATCCCCGTGGTCCGGTTCCTACCAGCTGGGCAAGAACCTGTGGGCCAACGCCCAGGTCGCCCAGTTCACCCAGCCGGGCTGGAAGTTCCTCACCGGCTCGGCCAGCGGTTACCTCGGTGGCAACCGCGCCAACGGCAGCTACGTGTCCCTCAAGTCCACCAACGGCACCGACTACTCCACGGTCTACGAGACCACCGGCACGACCGCCGCCCAGACCGTGAGCGTGTCCGTCGCGGGTGGGCTGAAATCCGGTGCGGTGCACGTCTGGTCGACTGACCTCGGCTCGTCGAACACCGCGGACCACTTCGTGAAGCAGGCAGACATCACCCCGACCAACGGGGCGTACACCCTGACCCTGCAACCGAACCGGATCTACACCGTCACCACCACGACGGGACAGGGCAAGGGATCCGCGACGAGTCCCGCGACCGGCGCGCTGCCGCTGCCGTACTCGGACAACTTCGACGCGTACGCCACCCGTGGCATGGCGAAGTACTTCTCCACCATGCAGGGGGCCTTCGAGGTCCGGCCCTGCGCGGCGGGCCGCGGTGGGCAGTGCCTGCAACAGGTCGCGCCGGTGAAGCCGATCAACTGGCAGGAGGACAGCGACGCCTTCGGCCTGGTCGGCGATCCCTCGTGGAGCGACTACACCGTCAGCGTCGACGTGGACATGCAGCAGGCGGGCACGGTCACCTTGCTGGGCCGGGCGAACACGCAGAACCGGCCGCAGGGCAAGCAGGCCGCCTACCAGTTGCGGATCGGCGACACCGGCGCGTGGTCGATCGCCAAGAACAGCAGCGGCGGTGTGCTCACGACGCTCACCTCCGGCACGCGTCCGGCGCTGGGGCTCAACACCTGGCACAACGTCAAGCTCGGGTTCTCCGGCAACCGGATCACCGCCACCCTCGACGGCGCGGTGCTGGGCGCGGTGACCGACACGTCCTTCACCGCCGGGCAGGTCGGGTTCGGGGTCGTCGGCTACCAGACGAACCAGTTCGACAACCTCTCCGTCACCCCCAACGCGCCCGGTGACTTCGGCGGGTTCCTCAAGGGCGAGGAATCCGGGCTGTGCGCCGACGTGCCCGGCCAGAGCCAGGCCAACGGGACCGCCGTCGCGCTGTGGGACTGCAACGGCGGCGCGAACCAGTCGTGGACGGCGACCCCGGCCAAGCAGCTCACCGTCTACGGCGCCAAGTGCCTGGACGCGGGCGCCGCCACCGACGGAACCCCGGTCCGCATCAACGACTGCGTCACCGGTGGTGCCCAGCAGTGGGCCGTCAACGCCGACGGCTCGGTCGTCAACACCGGCTCGGGCAAGTGCCTCGACGTCACCGGGCACGGCACGGCCCCCGGTTCCGCGCTGGTGGTCTGGGGCTGCAACGGCGGCGCCAACCAGAAGTGGGCCCGCGCCGACGCCACCGGCATCCTGAAGGGCCAGGAGTCCGGCAAGTGCGTCGACGTCCCCGCGGCCAACCAGACCAACGGCACCCGGCCCGCGTTGTGGGACTGCAACAACGGCGGCAACCAGGTGTGGACCTCGACCGCCTCGAACCAGCTGAAGGTGTTCGACACCAAGTGCCTGGAGGCCGCGGGCGGCGCCACCGCCGACGGGACGCCGATCCAGATCACCGACTGCACCGGCTCGGCCGGGCAGCAGTGGCGGGTCCGGTCCGACGGCGCGGTCGTCAACGTCGGTTCCGGCAAGTGCCTGGACGTGACCGGGCACGGCACCGCGAACGGCACGGAGTTCGTCATCTGGCCCTGCACGGGCGCCGCGAACCAGAAGTGGACGCGGGCCTGACCCCGCTTCGGCGGGACGTCACCGCCATGACGTCCCGCCGGACCCCGGTCAGACCGGGTGCACCACGGCCCACATCGTCTTGGTCCGCCCGGACTGGAGCACGCCCCACGAACTGGACAGCGCGCGGACCAGCCGCATTCCTCGGCCGCGGTGGGAGTTCACCGTGGAGCGGTCGAGCAGCGGCACCAGGTCGCGCGAGCCGTCCAGGACCTCGACCACCACCTCACCGATGCCCGACCGCCCCGCGGTGTCCTCGGTCAGGTAGCCCGTGACAGTCACCCCGCACGGCGGCCGGGCGTGCTCCAATGCGTTGGACAGCAGTTCGGTGGTCACCAGTTCCACGTCCAGCACCACGTCCCGCTCGCACTCGCGCAGCACCTGCTGGAGGCGGTGCCGCAAGATGGCCACGTCGTGGTGGGAGCTGACGGACATGGCGACCAGCACGCTGCGCCTCGCGTCTCGCGGCGGCTGGTAGGCAGCGCTCTCCGGCATCCGCAGTGCCACCGGGGGCGGCACGACCTGCGCGTCGGCGGTGATGGCGGTCCACGAGCGGGTCTTGAGGTCGGATTCGGCCATCGTCGTGCTCCTCACGTCCACCAAGAGGCGGGGTGCGTCCCGCGTTGGCCGATCACCACCGTGGTCAGTGACCGACTCGAGCGGGGATACCCGCAACGTCGCCGGATCATTCGGGCTCACCGGAACGGGTGACGTGACCTTGCCAGGGGCGTTACCGGTATCACCGGTCCGGAGTACCGCGGGGGCTCGTCGCCTACCGGCGACCGGATGGCGGTCGCACAACGGGCCGTCTGGTCCCAGCGGCGAGTCCGCCCCGTCTCGGAAGTGGTCGACTGGGGCGCTGCTCTTGCCCGCGGTGAGCCCCAGTCGAACCAGCGCCGGTCCTGCTGTTCGTGATGGATGTCGACCAGTGGCGCGACTTCGACCCCATGGACCTGACCCCTGTCCGTGAAGACCCGACCTCGATGCCGACAGCGCAGGTCCGAAGCACAACCCGTCAGCTGGAGAACCCGTCCGGCACACGCCGTTGTTTCTTCGCCATCGACATGCTCGTGGGGGATCTACGGCGCGTCGTGGAACATCCAGAACTTCGAGGCGCAACGAATCGCGACCGGCGGCCGCTACTGCGTGTCCGCCCAAGTGGTCAGTGACGTGGTCCAGTAGTCCACAGGGCTGACGCAGGCAGTGGTGTCGGCAGGTAGGCACTCTCGGCCGTTCCACACCAGGAAACCCACGACCATGGCCCCGATGAGCAGCCACCGGGGAGCCGCGCGGGTGATCGCCAGCTTCGGCAGGCCTTGCCTGGCGAAGCCTTGGACGGCGTCGACGACCGCCATCACCGCGGAGCCGTACCCGTAGACCACCTCCGGTGGCACGCGGTCGAACCGGCGGAACATTCGGCTGACCGCCAAGTCCGGGACCAGGAGGAGCACTCGCACGGCGTCGGTTGCCGGCACGGCTGGTGTGACCAGCACCTCACCCAGTTTCGGGAAGATCTTGGTGGCCAACTACGAGCAGGTCGTACCGGGTCACCGGCATGGTGAGCAGCACGCTGGTCCTGGTGTCCGCCACCGGCTGGTACACCGAACTCCCGATGGCTGATCGCGGTGGTGGCGACATCGGTGGTCGGGCGGTGATGGCGGGCCACGAGCGTGTCTTCGGGTCGGCGTCGACCATCCTCGTGCTCCTCCTCGTCCACCCGGTGGCCGGAGTGCGTCCAGCGCTCCATCGGGGTCGATCGGCGACAGACCGACTTCAGAGGTTCGTTCCAGGTGCCCCTTCCGGTTCGCCTTGACGTGGACATCGGTCCGCATCCGCGACCACGACCAGAACGCGCCGCGACAACGGTCGCCGGATCCACTCCCGGACCACCACCACGTCCTCCCGGTCGATCGGCATCACCAGCAGGTCGACTCGTCGCGCGCCCTCCGGCGTGCGCGGCACGGTCCGTTGCGGCCGTTCAGGCGCTCCCACGTAGCGCGTCCATCACCAGGTCGAGCAGGTGCGCCGACCTGGTGTGCCAGTTGTCGTCGAGGTCGATGCGCCACAGGAAACCCACCAGCAGCAGCACTTCCTCCGCGTCCACGTCCGCCCGCACCACCCCCGCGTCCTGGCACGCGGACAGCAGCAGGGCGATCGTGTCGACCACCGGGTCGTAGCCCTCACCGGCCAGCTTGTCCCGCGTCACCGAGTGCAACGCCCCCGCCAGCCCGTGCTTGATCCGCCCGTACACCGCGAGCCGGTCGAACCAGAGCCGCAGCGCGGTCAGCGGGGGATGGGCCGCCAGCAGCGCGGGCGCCGCGTCCAGCAACTCCTGCACGTCCCGGCGGTGCACGGCCATCACCAGCGCCTCGCGGTTCGGGAAGTGCCGGTACAGGGTCCCCTGCCCGATGCCCGCCCGCTTCGCGATCGACTGGAGCGTCGCCTCGCCGGACTCCTCCAACGCGACCCGCGCCACCTCCAGGATCCGCGCCCGGTTCTGCTCGGCGTCCGCCCGGCGAACCATCCCGCCTCCTTGCTAAGCGGACAAGTGTCCGTTACGTTGGGCTCAAGCGGACAGTTGTCCGTTTAACATCGTACGTCACCGACCCACCGGAGGAGACCCATGTCCGGAATCGACGGCAAGGTCGTCGCCATCACCGGCGCCAGCAGCGGAATCGGCGAGGCCACCGCCGTGCTGCTCGCCGAACGCGGCGCCAAACTGGTCCTGGGCGCCCGCGGTGCGGACCGCCTGGAGAAGGTCGCGACCCACGTGGCCGAACTCGGCGCCGAAGTCGCGTTCCTCCCGACGGACGTCCGCAATCGCTCCGACGTCACCGCACTCGTGGACCTGGCGAGGGAACGCTTCGGACGCCTCGACGTGTTCATCGGCAACGCCGGTGTCATGCCCATCTCGCCGATGGACGACCTGAAGGTCGACGACTGGGAGGCCATGGTCGACGTCAACGTCAAGGGGGTCCTGTACGGCATCGCGGCCGCACTGCCGGTCTTCCGCGCACAGCGGTCCGGCCACTTCGTCACCACCGCCTCGACCGCCGGTCATCGCATCGTCCCCACCATGGCCGTCTACGCGGGCACCAAGTTCGCCGTCCGCGCCATCTGCGAAGGCCTGCGCCAGGAAGCCGGGGGAGACCTCCGAGTGACCATCGTGTCACCCGGCATGACCGACACCGAAGGCGCTCGCACCACGGCAGGCCCGGAGGTCCAAGCCTCCATCGCCACGTCACCCTCGGCCTCGATGCCTCCGTCCGCGGTAGCGGCCGCCATCGCCTACGCCATCGACCAGCCCGCGACCGTGGACGTCGGCGAAATCGTCATTCGCCCGACCGCACAGGCCTGACCGGCCGGGCGGTCACCCTCCGATCGGGGGAGGTGGTCGACCGTTCGGTGGGGTCGACGGTTCAGCCCTCGAACCGGGAGACCAGGTGATGCGCGGCCCGTCGCGGGATCGAGAGGCTGGAGCCCTTCGACCTGAGGGGAGCGGGACGCATGCCAGAGGTGGACAACGGGACCACGGCGGACGGCGGCGGAGTGAGCCGTCGTGGGCTGCTCGTCGGAGCGAGTGCCGTGGCGGTTGGGGCGCTGGGCGTCGGGACGGCCGGTGTCGCGGCTGCGGAGCCGGACGCGGCGTTCGGGCCGGTGACGGTCCGCCCCGGCGACTCCCGCTACGACAACCTGCTGCGGGGCAACAACTTCCGGTTCGTCGGGCAGCCGGACGAGATCCGCGTGGTCGGGTCGACCGGCCAGGTCGTGCGCGCGGTGTCGGAGGCGGTGCGGTCCGGCAGGCGGGTCGCCGTCCGCAGTGGCGGGCACTGCTTCGAGAACTTCACCGCGGACCCGGCGGTGCGGGTGCTGCTGGACCTGTCGCCGATGAACGCGGTCGGGTACGACGCCGGACGGCGGGCGTTCGCCGTGCAGCCCGGCGCCACCCTCGGCCACGTGTACCGGACGCTGCACAACGGTTGGGGCGTCACGATCCCCGGCGGCAGCTGCCCGGAGGTGGGGGCGGGCGGGCACTTCGCGGGCGGCGGGTACGGGCCGCTGTCCCGGCGGCACGGCTCGGTGGTGGACCACCTGCACGGCGTGGAGGTCGTGGTGGTCGACCGGGACGGCACCGCCCGCGCGGTCGTCGCCACCCGCGACCCGGCCGACCCGAACCACGACCTGTGGTGGGCGCACACCGGCGGTGGCGGCGGCAGCTTCGGCGTCGTCACCCGCTACTGGCTGCGTTCTCCCGACGTCACGGGCACCGACCCGACCCGGCTGCTGCCCGCCGCACCCCGGCGGATGCTCCAGCATGTGCTGTTCTGGGCCTGGGACCAGCTCACCGAGCAGTCCTTCACCGCGCTGCTGCGCAACTTCGGCACGTGGCACGAGCGCAACAGCGCGCCCGGCACCCCGCAGGCCGCCGTGTACGGGATCCTCCAAGCCTCGCACCGCTCCGCCGGGACGGTCATGCTGGCCGTGCAGGTCGACGCGGACGTCCCCGACGCCGACACCCTGGTGGCGGACTTCGTGGCCGCGGTGACCGCGGGCACCGGCCTCGCCCCGGCGTTCGAGGATCGGCGGACGCTGCCGTGGCTGCACCGGATGACCTGGCCCGGCAGCGGCGAGCCCGGCGACGTGGTCGTCCGGCGGTACAAGATCAAGGCGGGCTACCTGCGGCGCTCGTTCACCGAGGCGCAGCTCGCCGCCGTGCACCGCAACCTGACCAACCCCACCGGGAGCCCGAACGCCGGGATGCTGCTCATCGGCTACGGCGGCCAGGTCGGCGCGGTCGCTCCGGGCGCCACCGCGATCGCGCAGCGGGACGTGGTCATGAAGGCGGTGTACCAGTCGGTGTGGGCCGAGGAGGCCGACGACGCGGCCAACCTGGCGTGGGTGCGGGACCTCTACCGCGACGTCTACTCCGCGACCGGCGGTGTGCCCGTGCCCGGCGACGTCGACGACGGCTCGTACGTCAACTACCCGGACGTCGACCTGGCCAACCCGGCGTGGAACACCTCAGGCGTGTCCGCGCAGCGGCTCTACTTCAAGGACAACTACCCGCGGCTGCAACGGGTGAAGGCACGTTGGGACCCGCGGGACGTCTTCCGGCACGCGCTGTCCGTCCGCCCTCCCTCGTAGGCTCGTCCGGTGGGGGAGGGGGAACGCGGGTGAACGCTCCGGGAACGCGGTGGTCCGCGGTGATGACGGTCGGGCCGCAGGTGCTGCTGGTGGCCGTGGCCGGGTTCGTGCTGGCCGTCGAGGGCTCGGCGGCGGTCGTGGACCTGGTCCTGTGCGGGGTCGCGTCGGCGTGGGTGCTGGGCGTCTTCACGCTCCGCCCCGCCTGGCGCGAACGAGCACCGGTGATGACCGTGTTCGTCGTCGTGCTGATCTTGCTCACGGCGGTGCTGGTGGTCAGGACGCCGTGGTTCGGGTTCTTCACCCCGGCGCTGTACGTCTACGCGTTCCGGCTGCTGCGCTGGCCGTGGCAGCCGGTCGGGGTCGGCGCGGTCGCGGTCGTGGCGGCGACCGCGCAGGCGTACGACGTGGACAAGACCACGGCTGTGGGCCTGCTCGTCTACGTCGCCGTGGTGCTGGCGAACGCCGGTCCACTGTGCGCTTTCGCCTGGTTCGCCCGGCACGCCGCCCGGCAGGAGGCGGAGCGGGAACTCGCGCTCGCCGAGGCGCGCGAGGCGAACCGCGGGCTGGCGGCGTCGCTGGCGGAGAACGCCGTGCTGCACGAGGAGTTGGTGGTGCGGGCGCGGGAGGCGGGCGTGCGGGACGAGCGGGAGCGGATGGCGCGGGAACTCCACGACACCCTGGCGCAGGGGCTCGCAGGCATCGTCAGCCAACTGCGGGCGGCCGAGCACGCGGGCGACGACCCGCCGGGGTGGCGTAGGCACGTCGCCACCGCGACCGAGTTGGCCAGGGAGAGCCTGGCGGACGCCCGGCGGTCGGTGCACGCGCTGAGGCCCGAACCACTGCGCACGGCCCGGTTGAGCGAGGCGCTGGCGGGAGTCGCGGAGCGGTGGTCGACCACGCACGGGATCCCGGTCCGGGTCGAGACGACCGGCACCGCGCGGCCGATCCCGCCCGAGGCCGAGGTCGCGCTGCTCCGGATCGCGCAGGAGGCGCTGGCCAACGTGGCCAAGCACGCGCGGGCGACCAGGGTCGGCGTGACGCTGTCGCACCTGGAGCACGAGACGGCGCTGGACGTCCGCGACGACGGCACGGGCTTCGACGCGGCCGTCGGCGATGGCGGCGGGTTCGGTCTCATCGCGATGCGCCAACGGATCGAGGCCCTGTCCGGCACACTGCTGGTCGAGTCGGAGCCCGGTGCCGGCACGGGCATCTCGGCCCGCGTCCCCGCCGAGCGGGCGGAGGTGCGCACGTGAACGACCCGATCCGGCTGCTGGTCGTGGACGACCACCCGGTGGTCCGCGACGGACTCACCAGCCTGTTCGCCCGCGACCCGGAGTTCGAGGTGGTCGGCGAGGCCGCGGACGGCGCCGAAGCGGTCCGGCTGGCCCGGACGCTGCGCCCGGACGTCGTCCTCATGGACCTGCGGATGCCGGGCGTGGACGGGGTGAGCGCGACCAGGGAACTCGCGGGCGAGGCCAGGGTGCTGGTGCTGACGACCTACGACACCGACGCCCACGTGCTCCCCGCGATCGAGGCGGGCGCCACCGGCTACCTCCTCAAGGACGCCCCGCGCGACGAACTGCTGCGCGCGGTCCGAGCCGTGGCCCGCGGCGAATCCGTGCTCGCGCCGTCGGTGACGGCCCTGCTGATGAACCGGGTGCGCAAACCGCCTCCAGGACTGCTGAGCCCCCGCGAGATCGAGGTGCTCCACCTGGTGGCGGCCGGAGCCACGAACCGGGAAGCGGCGACCGAACTGTTCCTCACCGAGGCCACCGTCAAGTCCCACACGCTGAACATCTACGCCAAACTCGGGGTGAACGACCGCGCCGCCGCCGTCACCGAGGCCTTCCACCGAGGACTACTCGTCCCCAGAACACCCGACCACCCCTGACCCCGGCCGGCCTCAGCCGGTTCGTTCATGGTCGAGTCCGCTCCTCGCCCAGTTGTCAGGCCGTGCCGAGGTGCCGACCGAGCGCCGCCGGTTCAGCGAGACTTGCCGTGGTCGGCGCACGGTCGCTCGTCGAGCGACGAGTTAGAGTCCGGGGGTGTCCGAGCCCCGCCCTCTTCCGCTGTGGGCGGGACGTGTGGTGGCGCTGCTGGGGATCGTGCTCGTCGCGCTCACGTTGCGCCAAGCGGTCGCGGCGGTGTCGCCGATCCTCGGCGACATCCGGGTGGACATCCCGATGTCGAACATCGGGGTCGGGCTGATCGGCACGTTGCCGCCCATCCTGCTCGGGGTGTCCGGGTTCATCGCGCCGCGTGTCGCCCGCGGCCTCGGGCTCGACGGTGGCATCGTGCTCGCGTTGCTGCTCATGACCCTCGGTCACCTCGTGCGCGCGGTCGCCCCTGGCTTCGCGGTGCTGCTCGTCGGCAGTGTCGTCGCGCTCGCGGGCACGGGCATCGGCAACGTGCTGCTGCCCCCGATCGTGCGGCGCTACTTCCCCGACCGGGTGGCGTTGCTGACCGCCGTCTACGTCTGCGTCGTGGGTGTGAGCACGGCCGTTCCCGCCGCGCTCGCCGCTCCGGTCGCCGAGCGGTTCGGCTGGCGGGTCTCGCTCGGCCTCTGGTCGGTGACCTCGGTGGTCGCGCTCGTTCCCTGGGTCGTCACCATCGCGCGGGAGCGGCGCCGGAGGCGCTCGGACGACGCCGTCGAGTCCCCGCCTCCCGCCCTCGTCACGCGGCTGTGGCGGTCGCGCGTGGCCCTGTCGATCACCGTCGCGTTCTCGACCAGCACGATCTGCACCTACGCGGCTTTCGCGTGGCTGCCGGAGATCCTCGGCGACATCGCGGGCTCGACGCCGACCGAGGCCGGTGTGCTGCTCGCCGTCACCGGACTCGTCAGCGTGCCCGGCGCGCTTGTCGCGCCCCTGCTCGTCGCGCGGCTGCGCAACGTCGGGTGGCTGATCGGCGGCGGTATCGCCTGCTTCGCGCTCGGCTACCTCGGCCTGCTGCTCGCGCCCGCGACGCTCACCCTGCTCTGGGTGCTGCTCATCGGCTCGGGGTCGATCCTGTTCCCGGTCAACCTCGTGCTCATCAACGTCCGCACCCGGACCCACGACGGCACGGTCGCGCTGAGCGGCTTCGCCCAAGGGGTCGCGTACGCGCTCGGCGCGCTCGGTCCGCTGCTCGTCGGGCTGCTGCACGACGTGAGCGGCGGGTGGACCGTGCCGCTGCTGTTCCTGCTCGGCGTCATCCTCGTGACGACGATCCCGGCGATCACGCTCGCCAGGCCCGCGTTCGTCGAGGACGAACTCGACCACTTGGCGCCGACGCCCCGGTGATGGCCGGGACGCCGGGTCAACCGGCTTCGGGTCGCGGGTGGTCCATGAGCAGGCCGAGGGTGAACTCGAAGCGGTCGTGCGCGGTGCCGGAGATCAGATCGGCGGCGTGGCGTCGGGTCTGCGGGAACTGGTCGGCGGGCAGGGCGGTGAAGCGGTCCAGCAGCTCCTCGGGGCTGAGCACCCATTCCTGGTCCTGGTGTCGGCGTCGTTGCCGGACCATCGACTGCTCCAGCGCGAAGGCGCTGACATAGAGCGACAACGCGTCGCGGGTCCAGCCCGCCGACTTCGGCTCGACGCCGCCCGCGAGCAGGATCGCCAGGATTCCCTCGCCGACCCGCAGCGTCTCCAGGTTCGTCGGCACCGCGGCCAGCGCGGCGCGGGAGATGCCGGGGTAGTCCAGGTACAGGTCGCGGATCTGCGTGTACACCGCGAGCAACTGCCGTCGCCAGGCGGCCGGGTCGGGTTCCGGGAGCACGACCTCGGCGTAGAGCCTGCCGATCAGCAGGTCGTCGATGTCGTCCTTGTTGACGATGTGCGCGTACAGCGACGACGGACCGGTGCCGAGCACGGCGGCGACCCGGCGGATGGTCAGCGCGTCGTACCCCTCGGTGGCGACGACTTCCAGTGCGGCGTCCGTGATCCGTTCGACGGTGATCGGCCTTTTGCGCGGTGCCACCGCCGTGTTCTCCGTCGCTGATTGGGCGTGGCGAGCCGCACGGCGTTGGCGGGGATCGGCTGACATGCGGGCCACTATAGCTTGACACGAACTTAGTTCGTCGGTTAGACCTTAGATCGTCTCAACGAACTAAGTTCGTCTTCCGGAGGTGCGTGGTGCGAGTGTCCGTTGTCGGAGCCGGCCTGGGAGGTCTGGCTCTCGCACAAGGCCTGCGTGGAGCCGGGATCGAGGTCGACGTGTTCGAACGCGACCCTGGGATCGTCGCGCGGTTCCAGGGCTACCGGCTGGTGCTGAACCCGATCGGGTTCCAGGCGGTGCGCGACTGCCTGCCGACGCGCTGGCACCCGCTGCTGGACGAGGTCGTCATGGACGCCTCCGCCGAGCAGCTGGTCCTGGACCCGTGGCTGACCGAGATCGGCAGGCTCGGCGCCGGCCGGACCGGCATCGTGGTCGACCGGCAGGTGCTGCGACACCTGTTGCTGACCGGCCTCACCGTGCACACCGACGCCGCGTTCACCGGCTACGACCTGTCCGCAGACGGCACCGTCCAAGCCCGGTTCACCCACCGGCCCCCGGTCACGGCCGACCTGCTCGTCGGCGCGGACGGTGTCACCTCAGCGGTTCGCGGGGTGTTGTCGCCGCGGACGACCCCCACCGACACCGGTGTCCGGTTCGTCATCGGCCGCACCCCGCTGACCGACGAGTTCGCGAGCCTGTCCAAGGCCTACGGGTCGAAGATCGTCGGCGACGGCGTCAGCCTGCTGCTCGGGGCGATGCGCTTCCGCACCCCGCCCCAGCAGGCCGCCGAGCGACTGGCCCCCGAGGTCACGCTGCCCGACATCGGCGACTACGTGCGCTGGGCCATGATCCTGCCGCCGAACGGGTCGCTGGAGGACCTGACCGCGCAGGACGCCGTGCTGTCCAGGATGGACGGTTGGCACCCGGAGTTGCGCGCGCTGATCGAGCAGGCCGATCCCGACAACAGCACCCTGCTGTCCATCCGGGTGGTCGAGCCCGGCGAGCGCTGGACGTCCGGCCCGGTCACCCTGCTCGGCGACGCGATCCACGCCACCTCCCCGACCGGCGGCAACGGCGCGAACACCGCGCTGCGCGACGCCGACCTGCTGCGCCGCTGCCTGATCGAGGCCGACGAAGGCCGCCGGACCCTGCTCGGCGCGGTCGACGACTACGAACGGCAGATGTTCGAGTACGGCGCCGAGGCCGTGCGCACCAGCCTCGACAAGTTGCCCGCCTTCCTCGACGCGAGCGCCGCCGGAGTGGTGAGGGGTTGACCTTGCAGCGGCTGCAACGTTGAGGATCGTCGCATGGACGAACGCACGGACCTGCTCACCATCGGCCGCCTGGCGCGCCGAACGGGCATCTCGGCGCGCACCCTCCGCTTCTGGTCGAACGAGGGGATCATCCCGTCGGCGGGCCGCACGGCGGGTGGCTACCGGCTCTACGACAGCGCGTGCGTGGCCCGCGTGGAGCTCATCCGCACTCTGCGGGAGCTGGGTTTCGGGCTCGACGACGTGCGTCGGGTGCTCGACCGCAAGGCGACGGTCGCCGACGTCGCCGCGGCGCACGTGGCCGCGATCGACGCGCAGATCCGCGCGCTGAGGGTGAGCCGGGCCGTCCTGTCCACCGTGTCGGAACGTCGATCCACGCCTGAGGAGACAGCACTGATGAACCGGTTGGCACGCCTTTCCTCCGCCGAACGAGCGCAGATCATCGACGAGTTCAAGGCGGACGTGTTCGGCCGCCTCGACATCGCCCCGGATCTGCGCGAACGGGTGCGCGAACTCAGCATCGACCTGCCGGAGGACCCGACGCCCGACCAGGTGGACGCCTGGATCGAGTTGGCGGAACTCGTGCAGGACCAGGATTTCCGGGATCGATTGGGAACCTTCCTGGAACTCAACACGCCCACCCCTGGGCAGCAGCCGCCGCCCGGCGGAAGCATCTGGTGGGCACGGCAGGTGGTGAACACCGTCGCACAGGCCAGGGAAAAGGGTGTCGACCCCGCTGACCCCGCCGCGGCGGAGTTGATCTCCACCCTGTTCGGCGACGCCGACCTGACCGCGGTGCAGGTGTCCCTGGAGGCGGGGATCGACGCGGGCGCGGAACGGTATCGCAGGCTCGTCACCCGCGTGCAGGGGCGGTTCGGCGCTCCGGACGCCACGGAGGACCTGCTCTGGCTCGCCGCGGCTCTGCGGATCGCCACCGGAGGAGAGTCGGCTTCGGGCCCGCGCGCTTCCGGATGACCTGCCCCGACACGACCTCGCGGGCCCAGGTCACCGCTGGTGCACGATGAGGATCGGGGTTTCGGACACATCGACGGCGCCATCGGTGCGCGGGGGACTGGTGGTCCCGTCGAGGTTGCGGATCTCGTCGACCGGACGGGTGACCGAGGTGGTCGCGGTGCCGCCGCTCGTCCAGCGGACCACCAGCGGCCTGCCGTCCCGCGCGGTGAACTCGCACTGCCAGACGGTGCTCGGCAGGTCGATCGCCCGGCCGTGGCCGCAGCCGCGAGTGGTGGAGCCGTCGAGCCAGCGCTGCAACTCCTGCACCGCCAGCGCCGCACGGGTGGGTGGGCCGCCGACGGCTTGCAGCGCGAGGGGCAGTTCGCCGCTGCCCCAGTTGTAGAAGTAGGCGCGCTGCAAGCTGAAGTCGCTCCCGTAGATCGTCACCAGGTAGAAGCGCACGGCGAAGGCGATCGCGCGCTGCTCGTCCAGCGGATCGTTGCGGACGTACTCGTAGGTGACCCCGGTGTTCCACAGGGGCGGGTGGACGCCCGCGTCGTGCAGCGCGCCGGAGATCCGCCTCAGCAGGTCGATCATGACCTCCGGGGGGTCGGACGCCTGGCGCTGGTGCAGGTTGATGCCCGCCACGTCGCAGTGGTCGTAGCCGCGGAGCTCGGCGAACCGGTTCAGCACCGCGCGCCCCTCGTCGGTCCAGATCCGGTCGATCGACGGGCACACCACGGTGGCCTCGGGGTCGACGGCCTTGATGGCGCGGTTCGCCAGCGAGGTCATCTCGACCAGGGTCTCCACCGAGCCGGAGTAGTAGCGCTGGTCGTTGGCGTGAACCCAGACCTCGTACGCGTCGATCCTGCCCCGATACCGGGTGACGAGGGTGCTGACGAAGCGCTCCCACGCGGCGAGGTCGTCCGGCGGCGCGCTGCGCGAGCCGTCGCCGTACGGCGCTTTGGGCCCGCCGGGAGCGGCCCACTCCGGTGTTCCGCCGAACACGAGCGTCGCGGGCAGGTCGGACTTCGAGGCCCCGTCGACGAGGCGGTCGAGCACGGTCCAGTTGTACTCGTCCCGCCGTGGCTGAAGGCTGGCCCACCGGGTGCGGCTGTCCCAGAACCGCAGGCTGCCCACCGTGAACGTCGGCATCGAGCCGCTGGACGAGGACGCGGTCACGCCGAACAGCGACGGGTCGAGCGGTTCCACGCGCTGCCAGGACGGCCCGTCGATCCGCTGGGCGACACCGGGGGCGGCCCCCCGGCCGCTGGCCGTCAACGCCGCCAGGGCCAGGACCAGGACGAGGGCCGCGGCGATGCCGGAGAAGACGCGACCACGGGTCCTCACCGCGACCTGGACAGGGGGTTCCTGGACGACGACCTGCCCGGTGGCCAAGCGCCAGCACCGCAGCAGCTCGACGAGTTCCGCGTCGGTCGCCTCGCACGCCGTGGCGATTCTGACGACGGTTTGGTAGTCCGGCGGAACCGTGGCGCCGGAACAATACCGGTGCAGCGTGGAACTGCTCACGTACGATTTCCGGCCGAGCTCCGAATAGCTCAGCCCACCGCGCTTCTTCAACTCCACGAGAAGGTGCGCGAGTGCGCCCCCGGACCCTGACAAACCTACCGACCTCCCCGAACACCGGCCGTGCGAGCCCAGTATGCCGGCATCCCACGCCGTCCTATATGTCCAGGTCAGTGCACGTGTATCCATGTCGGGACGGCGAACCGCGGGCGAGGGCTTGCCGCGGTCGCCATTCGCCCGGCAAGGTTGGTCAGGTCAACGAACGCAGGGGCCGGGAACGACGTTGTCGGCCCGGCCACCCGAAGCGAGTTCGCGTTTTCCGCGAGTCAGTGGCGAATTACGGCGAATCGGTTTCGCGAAACCATGGTGCCACATCCCGATCAGTGCGAGGAGTCACGATGCGGCCATTGCGGTCCGGACTGGTGATGGCGGCATGTCTCGTCGGATCGGTCTCGGGTCTCGACTTCGTGCACGGGCAGGACGGGCTGTGCCTCGACGGCAGCGTGTCCGGAGGGGTGCGCCTCAAGGCCTGCAACGGCAGCAGCTACCAGGAATGGATCGACTGACCAGCGGTCAGCAGATCCGGGGGTTAGGGGGGGTCCGGTGTGGGGGGGGGGGGGGGCTACACGAACCC